>JAUWOK010000055.1 GCA_030612165.1 Dehalococcoidia bacterium | reverse complement strand
TGTTTTTGAATTTCTTTCCGTGATTTAAAATAGTATGTATCTCCTTCGGTTATAACGATAGCCTTTTCAGGTAGCACCTCAATGACGATTTTCTCGTCCTGCCTGCGGGAGCGCAGGATATTTGCCAAAAGCAAAGCTTTTTCCAGACCATCCCCCCGATTGTAATTCCACACCTCATCAGGTTGAGCTAAACGTTCCGGCGCATCGTATATAGATATATCGGGCATGGCCTTAATTTTCACAAGTATGCTAGCCAGGCTTTCCTTTATGGTAGCTGTGATTGAAACAGGATTACGTTGGGTGGCAGCCAGTAAAAAGGGAAATGCCTCTGTACGAGAAAGATCACGATAAGCGTAAAATGCCAGGTCGGCGGTAGTATTGCGCCTGCGGATATTTTCAAGATGCCTGATAATTTCTTCTCTGGTCATATTCAAATTAATTCTCAAAGGCTCTTCCGTTTGAATGAACTTTTTTGCCCCGGCGGCAGGAAGCATGGGTTCAACATGGCAAAACTTACGCAGGCTTTCAAGCATATTCTGAGCCTGCAGGCAATTGGAGGAGAACTGTTTTTGCAAAAGCGCTAGATCTTGCTGCTTGTTAAGATCAATAGTGTGTTGTCGGATGAACTCCTCCATTTCATTTAAGACGATACGATCGGGTAAAGAGGCTAACTGAAATTCTTCGCTGTCAATTCCGTTCAACAGTTTGTCTCGCGTCCTGTTGGTTATTTTGTAAGAACTACCGTGCTCATAAGCAAACACTTTCTCCAGACCGATATATCTATTGGTTCCGTGGACAGGCCATTTTATTTGGAAACATTTTTGGAAGGCTCGCGTACTCCTCAAGAAATTGCCGATAATCTCGGAGGTAAGACAAGTTCTTAAATATTTTTGTAAACGCTGGGCAAAATGAGAATAGCTTTTCTCATCGATGGAAGCTTCATCGTAAATCGTATGTATATAACCACTTATGTGGGACACGCCAGTTACATGTTCATTCTCCAGTGCCCTGTGAGCTTGGGTAGATAATTCCGTGCCATTAAACCACATTGTTTTCGTTAACAATCTACGATTATTTGTCAATAAACCGTCGTCTATATTTACAAAATTTTGTGAATGCAATGGGGTAGTCATGAGATAAATGTTTTCAAGAGGAATCCTGGCTACAACGAATAATGCGGCGGCATAAAGAACTGCCAGGGAAACACACTCACCTGCACCTGTGGTGTAACTGGGTTTAAGTCGAAAAGCATCCATAGCCTCCACAGTTTCGGTTTTCCAGTATGGGATGATGTTTCCCTCATATTTGTTCAGTCCGAAATGAGTGCGAATATCTATGTCAAAATAATATTTATCTCCTTCATAACCAAATAAGGCATTAGACTTTTTAAGTGTGTCTGCTTTTATAAAACTGCTAAATCTGGCTGTTTCTCGCTCTTTGGTGGTTAACCCCCAGGTATCCAGGTCAAGATTAAAAGCATAATGATCCATGATGTACTGTTTTAACCTGGAAATACGCCGGTATGGTTTCATACGTTCCAGCCCGTCAAACCAGGGATCGTCGCGCCAGCGCCAGATGCAGGGTGACATAATATTGGCCAGAACCAGGCTGTACATTAATTCAGGGAAGACAAACACCTCCATGTCGGAAAGTGTTATCGCCGATGATTTCTGTTTTATGTCCCGTAAAGTATTCAGGATTATTTCCTTTGCCTGTCAGACTGGGGAGGATAATTTAAGTTTCAAACTGACTATCTCAAAAGGCTTTACTTCTATCTCCACGCAATTGACGCAAACTGGCAATTCTTCCTGTTCTTTTTCCAGCAGATCAACGATCACAGCACGTTCAATTTTCCTGAACAATTTTACCTCCCCCTGGGTAGCTATGCCTTCTGTCTCAAATAACCTTAAAATTATTTCGTTCTCGTCCTCTGCCTTCTTTAAAGCAGACAGGAGAAGGTTTCCCGGGGATAGTTCCAGAAATGAAAAGTCTGACGGCAACGTTCCTTCGGAGTTTGCCTGGACGGGAAGCAGGGGATGGCAATATTCCTGTGCTCGTTGATAAACCTGCGATTGTTTCCAATCACCTTTATGAAACTGTAAAGCGTATTCAAAAATAAATGATTTTAACTCCAGGGCATCTGGTGTGGGAACCAGCGGCCCTGCCTTGCCGTCCGCGGAAAGGCCATTGACGCTCCTTAAAAGCCTGATATAAACAGAGCCTCCCTGTATCCATACCGCCGGCAGCCCTTTATTCATAAAGGTTACTCCGTGTATTCCGTTGCTCAAGTCAAACCAGCTCATGAAATTGGGCATGCCTGAAGGCTCAAAACCTTTCTCCTCATTGATGAAACGCTCTGTTGGTTCAGTGATAACTCCGAACTGGGTTTCTCTGGTAAAGGTTTTTCTGTCTATTTCTGTGTCGAATTTAATGCTGAGCCTGACGTTGGGGTATTTGTTGTCGATCCTGGTAACAAATTCGATTCGCGGAATATCCCGGAAAACAATAATTTCCTTGCAAATATCCAGTGTCTTGCTTTTATAAATCTTCGGAGGGAATTTATCTTTGAGCCTGTATGGCCAGGTGAGACAGTAATACTCATTCTCAAAGATTATTCTTGTTTTTAGTTCTCCTTCTTCCATCCTGAAAGCTCTGGACTTAAAGCTTCCATACTTGAGTCCTTCTCCCCCTTCACTCTTTATCAAGTCGACAAACCTGGAGCGATGATAATAAAGATCCCCAATTTCGTCATCAATAAAAAGCTCATTACCCTTGACCGAAAGGCCACTGTCTTTATCCAGAATATCGATTATCCCGGTGTTTCTGTCTATGGTTACCTCAAAAAAGGGTGTTTCCACCTTTTCCCCTCTGATTTCTATTTTGCGGTTTCTGTGGTCAAACTTCTTCTCAAAAGCAGGATGATGAAATACCCTGTAACCCAGAGGAGGAATATCCGCGACAAATTCGGTTCTCAGGACTGATGTTTCCTCCACGCTTTCCACAGGCCTTGGAACCGTAACAACCTTGCTTTCCGCCGTGTCCTCACGGGAACAGGCTTTGCTTAAGGGATGCTCGGTTTCCACCCAGTTCTCTACTCTTCGTGCCAGAGGATTAAAGATGACGGTTGCCCTGCCCTGTGTAGCAATCTTGCTGGTGATGTGGGTCAAAGAACAGTCGAGGATGTCATGGAGATCTTTTGAAAGAGAATCAAATATTTCTCGCACATCTTCATAAATTTCGTCAATGCCACAACCAGAAACGATGTCGTGAAAAGCAATATAGAGAACATTTTTCCATGCCTGGTGAAGCTTTTCAGAAGGGTATTCAGTGCCGAGCAGCCAGGCGATGGTAGCAAATTTCTCAGCCGTCATAATAAGAGCTTCATATTTCCGCATTCCCTGAATTATCCATATGCGGCTTGTACATACCTGTGGAAAAATATCCATGAATTTATCGTCGTATAGCTCCCCTTCTACTATACCGAGTTTTTTCTTAGTTTGTTCCAGAACCAGGAAAAACTCTTTGGGTGTGGACAGCTTCAGCATGGTATCCGGATGTGTCTTGTTCCAATTGTGCACGACTTGGGGAATTTCCGGCTGGGGCGGAATTGAGCCGCTGCCGCAGGGCATAAGGATGTGTTCAGTAGCGGCGTATTTGCTCAGTGTGACAAGGGCTTGCTCCAACTCGTCCAGCATTAGTCCTGCTCGATATCCCATTGGCATCCAGTGAGTTAAAATGGTTGTCCCATCCAGCCCTTTCCACCAAAATTCGCTTTGGGTTATCTCCATGCTGATTCCTCTGCGCAGGGCAAGCCAGTTATAGCCTGCCTTTCTGTATATCTGGGGCATCTGGGCATTCATGCCAAAGCTGTCCGCCGCCCAGGCCACGGGAACATCTATGCCGAACTTCTCCTGACAATATCTTTTGCCGAACAAAATTTCCCGCACCAGCACCTCGCCGACAGGAAGCATGGTATCGGGCATGAGATACTGGCCATCTATTATCTCCAGCTTGCCTTTCTTTATCATTTCCCTGAGCTTTTGCCATAGAACAGGATTGCTTTTTTCTAATGATTCCAGCAAGAAAGTTTGCTCAATGGAAAACTTAAAGTCGGAGGTCTCCATCAGCTTCAGGGCGTCTTCCAGGATGCCCTCGTTTATCCAGAGGTATTCTTCTTTGGTGAAAGCCCATGCCACATCGTAATGAGTGTGGGGGGTGAAATAGACAGTTCGAATCCCGGATTTGCTAGGTTGCTTTTTCATGATGGCTCAATCTTACATGGCTTGTTGCAGGACAAGCAAGAAAACGAGCAGCGTGCCCTGTATTTGATAGAATGCTGGCTCCCCGGGCAGGATTCGAACCTGCAACCAAGCGGTTAACAGCCGCCTACTCTACCGTTGAGCTACCGGGGAACGCCTATGCCTGATAGGATTTGCGAACATAAGTTTATTGCGTCCGCTACTATTCGTCAAGTAAATTTACGGTCGCTATAACAATACCAGCAACTTTCTTAAATGAAAGAAGGGCTTCCGTTTCCGAAAGCCCTTCTTCTAGATTCCTCTATTTAGTTTTTTCTCCTCTACTCTTCCGCATCAACTTTGGGCTGATTTCCCATTGCTCTTTTCGAGAGCCTTAATTTACTAGTGAAGAGCTCGAGGATTTTCCCTTGCTCTCTACCAGCGCCTCCATCCTTACTTCAAGGAGCCCCTCATCCAGCTACGCTGACAGAGAGCCTCTACTGGGAAAGTTCCATCTGCACAGTAACGCTAACTTCATTGCCACGCCTTTCCCTCCTCATCGAGTCGCGATTAACCCTCCTGCGCCCGACAAACCATACTAGCAAATTTCGCTCGTTTCGTCAATATATCCAAATTGCCAAGATAACGATAAAAAACTATAATGGTTTTCTTTGATATCTGATGATAAATAAGGTTTTCCCTATTCTGGCAATATCTACTTTTTCTTCCATGCTTGGCGTGGGAATCATTGCTCCCCTTTTGCCTATTTACGCCGATACTCTGGGAGCTACCGGTATCTGGATAGGGGTTATTTTTTCCGGCTTTTCCATTTCTCGTGCTCTGGTTATGCCTTTGATTGGCAAGCTTTCCGACCAGAAGGGAGAAAGAAAGGCTTTCCTCTGTGCAGGGCTTCTCTTTTATGCTGTTATGTCTCTGGGCTATGTATGGGCGGAAACTGTTACAGCCTTGGTTACAGTACGGCTGGTGCATGGTTTAGCTGCCGGCATGGTAATTCCTATCGCCCAGACTTATGTAGGTGACCTCGCGCCACAAGGAGAAGAAGGAAAATGGATGGGCTATTTCAATGCTGCTCTCTTTGCAGGATTTGGCGTCGGTCCTCTTCTGGGGGGGGTATTGACCGATAGTTATAGTATGACAACTGCTTTTTACAGCATGGGAGCACTCAACCTCTTTGCTTTTATCGTGGCTTTAGTATGGCTCCCGAAAACCCGGCACGTCAAAAGCAAAAATACATTCGCGCACACTTCGTTCAGACAGATGCTGCGGAAGAGCAGCATGATGAAGGGGATTTTCAGCTTTCGCCTGGCGAATGCTTTCGTCAGGGGGTCGTTTTCCTGTTTCCTGCCTCTTTTTGCTGGTCTGTATCTCGGATTAAGTCCTACCCAAATAGGGACGGCATTATGTTTCAATGCGCTGATAATGTCTTTCCTGCAAATATTCTCTGGCCGGCTTGCTGATATATTTGATAGAAGAAAACTAGTGGCAATCGGCAGTCTTGTAGAGATCGTGATTTTATGCCTGACTCCCTTCCTGCAGTATTTCTACCAGCTGCTGATTTTGTGTGCGATCAGTGGAATGGGAAAGGCTATTTCTATACCTGCAGCTTCAGGGTTAACAGTAGGAGAAGGAAGAAAGTATGGCATGGGCTCTGTTATAGGAGTATTCACATTGGGAATGAGCCTGGGAATGGCCGTCGGTCCCATAGCAAGTGGAGTAATTATGGACCATATAGGGATAAACTGGGTTTTCTTTATTGCGGCCGGTTTTGCTTTGCTTGGGACAGGAATGTTCCTTTTTTTCACCAGGCAAAAACAACCGGGCGATTTCAATCAGTAACAGTAGAACTTCTTGTTCTATTCCTTTAAGGTATGACCACTTCTTTAATCGCCCTGCTCCACCCAGGAGGACCAATTCCCGCCACTCTGTAAACAGTACGCAGAGGAAACTCCTCCCAGTAGCTGCCGGGTTTTTGCACCAGAACAGGAATATCCACTACTGTCAGCATGGGAAGATCATTGAGGCTATCGCCGATACCCACAGTTATCACCTCACCAAAGCTTTGCCTGAACAGACGAGCTAGAATAGTTACAGCTTCTCCTTTATCATTGTTTCCCATCGCTTCGTAATATCTGCCGCCGTGCGTACAATTAAGGCCTGCCTCTCTGATTTTATCCAGCACCAGTTTTTGCTCCCGCTCGCTGCCTTCCAGCTTGAGAGTTTCGGTATATTCCCTTTGCTTTGCTCGTTTGGCAAATTGCAGACTCAAGCCGCTGTCCCTGGATATCTCTTTGACATTCATATCTGCAAAACCTTTAAGGGCAAGGCCTGTTTCTTTCCTGATTTTCTGTAGAGTCTTCTTTATTCTTGTATAGGAAATTCCCATCTCTATTACCAGATATTCCTCGACTACTTTATGAAAATTGAAGGAAAAAGGGAAATAGCCTTTCGGTATGAAAATGGCCCCGCCGTTTTCC
Organism: Dehalococcoidia bacterium; assembly: GCA_030612165.1. Taxonomy (GTDB): domain Bacteria; phylum Chloroflexota; class Dehalococcoidia; order GIF9; family AB-539-J10; genus UBA6803. Next base: position 89 of record JAUWOK010000055.1, on the reverse strand, counting down.
ACTATAAAAGGGTCATGGATCTCCAGTTTGCGGCGATATTCTATCTGCTCTGCCCTCGTCTTGGCTGAACAGAAAACAAGCGGAACCTC
>JAUWOK010000015.1 GCA_030612165.1 Dehalococcoidia bacterium | reverse complement strand
CTTTTTATGGTTTGTCGGGGTTGGGAGATTTGATGGCTACCTGTGCCGGCAACTTGAGCCGTAATCACCGTGTTGGATACGAGGTGGGGAAGGGGAAATCTTTGTTTCAGGCGGTTTCCTCTGTGCATCAGGTTATTGAAGGAGTACACACTATCAAAACCGTTCCTCTTCTTGCCAGAGGATTAGGGCTGGAAATGCCCGTGATTAATCTTATTTATGACGTTCTTTTTGAGGATTTGCCTGTGTCTGAAGTAGTGTCCATGTTTGGTGGGCTAGAAGGGCAGCGCTTACCTGACTATTCTTGATGGTTTGCTACGAGGAAAATGCTTTTGGGAAAATGGGCTAGGCGTCGAGAAATTTCTCATCCTTATCCCCGGGCAGTTCGGCTTGAGGCAAAGAACGAGCCAGTTCCTGAAAAAGGCGTTGTTGTTCCTTATTCAGGTGTTTGGGGGTGACTGTTTTGATCCTGATAAAAAGATCTCCTTTTCCTCTACCGTTGAGACGAGATATGCCCTTGCCTTTGATACGGAAGACCTGTCCGTTTTGAGTGCCTGGAGCCACTTTAAGCTTTATTTCCCCGTTCAGGGAAGGAATTTCCAGTTCGTCACCAATTGCAGCCTGGGCGAAATTTATGGGCACATCATAGAAGATGTTATCTCCATCCCTGTGGAATGTTTTGTGCGGGGATACTGATAAATTGATATAAAGATCCCCAGGCACTCCTCCATAAAATCCGTGACTTCCTTCGCCCTTAATCTGGAGCGGATAACCATTATCCACCCCGGCCGGGATTTTGATTGTCAATTTGCGCTTGGTCTTTATTCTTCCCTTGCCGTGACACTGGTCACAGGGATTCGTAATTATAGTGCCAGCGCCGGAACAGCGGGGACAGGTGGTCAAACGAGTGAAGCGCCCAAAAATGCTTTGCTGGCTTCTCTTTATTTGTCCTTTCCCCTGGCATTCCGGGCAAGTGTCTGGATTTGTCCCTGGTTTGCTGCCGATGCCGTGACATAGGGGACAATTCTCAATGCGTTGTGTCTCGATTTCCTTTTCGCAGCCAAAAACGGCCTCTTCAAAAGAAAGGGAGAGGCGAACTTCCAGACTGTCCCCTTTTCGAGGAACGCGTTGAGAAGCGGTGTCGCCAGAAGAATGTCCCCCGAAGAATGATTCGAAGATATCGCCCAACCCGCCAAAATCAAAACCTTGTTCTTGCCATCCTTCGCTTGCCGCATGTCCGTAACGGTCGTAATTTCTCCTCTTTGCGGGGTCGGACAGCACCTGATAAGCTTCGTTTATTTCCTTAAATTTGTGCTCCGCCCCCGAATCCTTGTTGCGGTCGGGATGATACTGGAAAGCCAGCTTACGGAAAGCTTTCCTAAGGTCCTCTTCCTTGGCAGTTTGAGCTACTCCCAGTAGCTCGTAGTAATCTTGCTTTACAGCCATAATCTCTTATTATAGACAATAGGGATAGCTCCTGCCAAATTTCGGTTCGTGGTGGTGGATAAATATGCTAAAGGGTTCTACAGGAATCCAGTAAAAACGTTCTTCCTTTTGTCAACATAATTAACAAAAACTTTTAACTATGTTGCTCTTATTTGACAGATATATTAAAACCATCTACAATGACCTCAGTGACGACAGATAATTGACCGTTGGAGAAAAGATATGGCAGTGAGTGATTATTACCAGGCGCTGGGTGTGAAGAAAAACGCCCCTGATCGGGAGATAAAGCAGGCGTATCGCCGTTTGGCCCGGAAATATCATCCTGATCTGCATCCTGATGACAAGGAGTCTGAAACCAAGTTTAAGGAAATAAATGAGGCCTACGAGGTTCTTTCTGATCGCCAGAAGAGGCAGAAATATGATCAGTTTGGTCACCAGTGGCAGTTTGCCGATCAGTTTACTGGTCCACAGCAGGGTGGATTCAAGGGAAATTTTGGACAAGGCAGCACCACTTTTCGGTTTAATGATATTGATGATCTAGGAAGTGTCTTTGGTGACTTGTTTGGCAACGTCGGTGCTGGTTACAAAAAAGCTGGTCCGCGCCGTGGGCAGGACGTAGAGTATTTTGTAGAGGTTACTCTAGAGGAGGCTTATCAGGGTGCCACGCGCATTATTCATTTCCAGGTAGAAGAGCCGTGTGTTTCCTGTGGTGGTATGGGAGTGATAGGCAACAAGCTTTGTACCGCATGTCGAGGTTCAGGACTGAAACCTGGTTCCAGGCGACTTGAAGTCAAAATACCAAAGGGAGTACAGGACGGGTCAAGGATACGTATAGCAGGAGAGGGAGGAGTTGGACAAGCGGGAGGGAGCAAAGGAGACCTTTATCTTGTAGTGAAGATGTTACCGCACAAGAAATTTAAATGTCGGGGCAAGAATATTTACGTTGATGTTTCTGTGCCATTATTCATTGCCGTACTTGGAGGAGAAGTGTGGTTAACGACGCCAGGGGGTAGGATAGCCCTTAAGATACCTCCTGAAACTCAGAATGGCAAACTATTTCGACTGACTGGCAAAGGTATGCCCTCTCTTGGAACTTCGGCTTATGGCGATCTTTTTGCCAGAGTGGCCGTTGTTCTGCCTGCTGATTTAACCGAAAAGGAAAAACAGCTCTTTCAGCAGCTGCGTTCTCTCAAAAATGCGGAAAGCGAGGTGAAAAAATGAGTTTCAGTTCGCAACCTCTGTATGTTATTAGCGTTGTCGCCGAGCTGGTAGGGGTGGAGGCTCACACGCTACGCTATTATGAAAAGACAGGGTTAGTTCATCCGCAACGTTCTAAAGGGAGAGTGCGTCTTTATTCTGATGATGATGTAGGGCGTTTGCGTGTCATCAAGACATTGATAAATGATATGGGGGTTAATCTGGCGGGTGTGGATGTTGCTTTGAATTTAGTGCAGAAGATACAGGAGATGCAGCGGCAGATTGAGGAGAGGGAAGGGCAGATTGAGCAGCTTATGTCTGGTTTGGCTGAGGACGTGGAATGGGAAGAAGAATGATCTGTGGTGCCCAGGTTGTGAAACAGCAGAGGTCTCTTCTGGCTGGGGAACACGTCTAATGTCCGATGCTGTCTCGTGTATAATGTGAAACCGTGACAAGGAAGCCAACCAAAAAAGAAGCTTTAATTGGTGGTGTATCTTTAGCCATAACGATTGCTGTTTGCGTTGCCATCATTCGCTACCGGGGTTTTCTGAGCAGTGAGATACAGCAATATGGTTATCTTGGAGGGTTTGCCATTAATGTTCTTGCCGGTGGGACAGTGGTGGCTCCCGGGCTTAATGTCCTGGTAATATTCACTATGGGGGGAGTATTGAACCCTGCCATAGTTGGTGTGGTTGGGGGACTGGGGGAAGCGGTAGGAGCCCTTGGTGGGTATTTCGTCGGTTTTAGTGGCAGAGGGCTTTTTCGTGAAGGTGATAAAGGGTCTCTTTATTCTCGCTTCGCGGATATGATGCAGCGCCATGGTACGAAAGGAGTTTTCTTTATGGCTTCTATCGTGAACCCTGTTTATTATCCCTTTGCTGTGTTTTTGGGTATGCTCCGCTTCGGCCTGGTCAGGTTCTTTTTCCTGACGTGGGGAGGAAGAACGATGAAAAATGTGATTATCGCTTATGTCGGATACTTTGGCTTACGTTCCGTTCTGCAATTTTTCGGCTTGAATTTTTGAAGTTGAGTTTTGTCTTCCTATTTGCTATGGTTATTAGCTGGTTCCGCGGGGCTGTAGCTCAGTAGGGAGAGCGCCTCAATGGCATTGAGGAGGTAGTGGGTTCGAACCCCATCAGCTCCACTTTTTGTTTGTAAAAGGTTCCTAAAAGTGCTTGTTCCCAATTTGTGTCAGCGCTTCACGGCACAAAGATAGATAATGGAAGGTATCATTGAAGGTAGACACCCTGTAATTGAAGCACTGAAGGCTGGCCGTCACATAAATAAAATATGGCTTACCAGCAACATTGGGCAACATGCCGCAGTTGTCGAAATATTGCGTCTTTCTCAAGCCAGGGGAATACCTGTCGAGTACGTAGCAAAACACATTATTGATGAGCTGTGCACAACTTCTGTTCATCAGGGGGTTATTGCTCACGCCGCAACCAAGGAATACGTTGGCCTGGAGGATTTATTTACTATCTCCAGAGAAAAGGACGAATTGCCTCTTTATTGTATCATTGAAGGAGTTGAAGATCCCCGGAACCTGGGGGCAATTCTAAGAACTGCTGAGGCGAGCGGCATTCATGGTGTTATTATCCGCTCAAGAAGAGCTGTTGGGCTTACCGCTACCGTGGCCAAGGCATCGGCTGGTGCCGTGGAGTATATGCCAGTAGCAAAGGTACCCAACATTTCCCAGGCCATAATGACTTTGAAGAAAAGTAATGTTTGGGTTATTGGTATAGATTCTGCTGGTGAAGTTGAGTATAGTCAGGTGGATTTCAACCTACCGACAGCGATTGTAGTGGGCAGTGAGGGCAAGGGATTATCAGTGTTGGTCAAAAGGAGGTGTGATTTCCTGGCATCTATTCCTATGCGAGGGAAAATTACTTCACTTAATGTTTCTATTGCCACAGCGCTGGTAATGTACGAAGCCCTTAAACAAAGAAGCCCTGACTTTCACCCGGGTATCCGCATAAAAGGAGGGGGCATTATAATGCCCCCTCCTGGAACAATTTAACTGGTCTAGCGTGTTACGCTGCCAGCGTCTGTTCGTGCCTGGCCATAATGGAATCCTGTGTTCCCTTGTCCAGCTGCGTAAAGTAAGCGCTGTAACCCGCTACTCTTACCACCAGGTCGGGGTATTTCTCAGGCGCCTTCTGCGCTGCCTTCAACACCACGTTATCCACTACGTTTATCTGGACATGTTCTATCATCAGGTCATGCCAGGTCTTGATGTAAGCCCGGAACATCTGCCAGCCTTTTTCTCCCTGCAGCATGGCAGGCTGCAGCCTCTGGTTGAGCAGACTTGCCCTTGACTTAGTGTGATCCAGCTTGGAGCATGATCTGAGCACAGCAGTGAGGCCTTTACGGTCGCTGCCATGGTAGGGAGAAATACCTCCATCGGCCAGCACATCTCCCATCTTTCTGCCGTTGGGAGTAGCGCCAGTGATCATTCCTACTCCCCTGAACAGGCTGAGTGATTGAGGAAGGGGTCGGGGTGAAGCTCCCCACCTGTCCTGAACCTTCAGTCCTTCCTCTATCACGATGCCATAAGCCGCTTTGGTGCATTCATCGGCATAATCGTCGTCATTGCCCCACTTGGGTGCATTGAGGAAGTCCTGCCGCATCTCCTCGCGTCCTTCCCAGCTTGTGTGCAGAGCGTCAAGCATCTGCTTCATGGTGTATTTCTTGTCGTCAAAGACGAGCTTTTTCATGGCAGCGAAAGAATCTCCCACATCTACCAGTCCTGAGTAGTTGAACCAGGGGACAGGACACTCGTCATGCTCCATGCAATCCAATCCTTTCTCAATGAAGGGCTCAAAACAGCAGGAGAGGAACGGCTGCTGCAGGTATTCGGCCTCTATCTCATAGGCGATATTCCTCATCTTCTGCCCTACATTTATGGCGATGGCGGTTTGTTTTCTGTAAGCATCATAGGCGTCCTCTATGGATTTCCAGTTTTCAGGATGCAGATCCGGCCCCATCTTTATTCCTGACGTGGGCTCCACGCCGTTGTTCAACATTACGGTCAGTGGGCCAACGCCAGAAAAGCTCCATGGCCTTCTTCGAGGTGTTCCCCAGGGTCCGGTAGGACCGGCAGACTTGCACAGTATGAGTGCCCAGCTTCTGGCCTGCTCCAAGGAACAACCGAAGTTCTCCATCAAGGAAGGTATCACCACGGTGTCACTCTCGAAAGAAGGTATGGCCATACCGGTTTTCACTACCTCAAAAGCTGCCTTGAGGTATTCATCTGGAAGCTTGGGATGAACCCTCAAGCAGTAAGACGGCTGGGTTGAGCGGGTTTCTCTGGTGGCATCCATCATCAGCTTGGTTACTTCGTTACAGGCATCGGTACCATCAGCCGTTACCCGTCCCAGGGTGTAGATCTGCAGCAAAGCTATACCCTGGGAACTTCTCCTGGCCTGCCTGGTTGAGGCAACTCCCGTTTCCATGAGCTTGTGAAAGAGAAGCTCGACGAGCTCTAAAGCATCATCTCTGGTTATCTCCTTTCGTTCTTCAACACTCTTCTTGTAAAAAGGATAGAGTATCTGGTCAAGCCCTCACCGATGTCCCCAATGCAAAGCGCTCTAATTGATGGGTGAGCGCTTGGACGAACCATACGCCCTGCACTCCCTCCTGGAAATTTGCTACGGGATCGGCAAGACAGTGGCTGCAAGGCGTCGGCTACCTGGAGCAGTTCCTTTTTCCTTGTGGTGTCCTGCTCCTCGCTGGCCAGGAATCTGGCAAACGCAGCGTATCTGTCAGCCCCAGTCCATGGCGGCCTGTGCCGCTATCTTCATCGCCCGCCACTGGTAGCTTCTCTTAATGGCGCCTTCAACCTGGGGGCCATAGACATCGTCAACGGCATGCGCCAGCTTTTCATCCAGCCTTTTTATGACGTTCTTCAGCCCGGTGCGGAATACAAATTCATAATCAGGCTGGCTGCTGCCCATACCGTCTCTAGCTGTCGCGGCAGCGGCCATTACGCCGGTCATGGCATTGTACAGATGCGACTCATCAAGTTGTCCTATATCCTTTACCCTGGACCACATGTTCTTGTCTTCCCAATAGTCCAGAATGCGGGCACCTTCCTCCCGCTGATCTTCCCTTACATAGAAATCCTCCAGGGTGTGTCTGGTGGAAGGATCCGACAACTCGACAGTGCACAGGATATTTCTGGGATGAGCCGTGCCGCCACCCACGATAAGTTCGCCCTCTTTGATGTATATAGGAATCTCTTCCAGTGTTTTCTTGAGCGCTTTGGCGCGGCGCAGCATTTCAGGCATAGCTACGGTTTCTTCATAAGACTGAGTCCAGAGGCTGCCCCCTGTCCACATCCAGCCGCACATCTTCAACATAACCCTCTCCCATGGCACTCTTCATGATTGCTCTTCTCTTTAAATCTTTTACTCTCTCGTTCATATTTCTATCTCCTTGATAAATTATTCAAACCCACCTATCCAGTTTTTAGCCTGCTATCATCTCCTTTATGCTTTTATTGTTTTACAGCAGATTTTTCTCTTTCCTTGCCTACCAGGCCAAAAGCCTCTGTTAACCTTCCCGCACGGAGTATTGATTTTCTTGATTCCTCGTGCCTGCATTGTCCATCATAATACTGACAACCAGCACAGTACGCGGGTATATCGATCTCCTTCCCCTTCAATACGCATTCCAGGTTCATCTTCTCTCCTTTTCCTTGATTTTTAACATGGCTATCTTTGCACAGGGCATTTTACTGGTTCTGCCCTGATGCAAAGACACGACAGTATAAGACTAGCACTCCAGCTCAGGGAATACACCCGCTAAAAGGTGAATCATCACCTGTTATTTTACTTACGTAACTTTGCCTATACGCTGTACGCAAATCTCACGGTGACGCGTTTCCCCCATGCTCTCGCAAGAATGGCTACTGCAAATGCAGCGTTGACCAGCTTAACCTGAAACTGACTATCTACTGACAAGGCATTGTTTGCGCCTTGCAGTCCGTTGCAGAGTTTGCAGAGACTGGGTTTGTCTGTTGCACGGAGCGGGTGCGGTGTAATTAAAACCTTGAAGCACCCGACGTTCAATTGTTCTGTGGAGGATGCGTTCAAGAGCTTGTACGGTGGATTCATCTGCCTTTGTTACAAAAGTTAAGGCGGAACCCTTGTTGTTGATGCGCCCCGTTCGGCCAATACGATGGATATAGTCGTCTGTGTTCTCGGGCATGTCAAGATTAATGACGTGTGAAATGCGGGAAATATCAATGCCGCGGGCGGCAATGTCGGTTGCTACCAGTATTTTATACGAGCCAGAGCGAAAACCATTGAGCGAGGCGTGACGTCGTGCCTGGGATAAATCTCCATGCAACGAAGTCGTGCTGAAACCTGCCTTTTGCAATTGTTGCGCGACTTGACTGGCGCGATGTTTAGTGCGAGTGAAGACCAGCACTGATTTCATGTCGGTTTGGCTTAGCAGTGCCATTAGCAGAGAAGATTTCAAATGTTGGTTGACCGGGTACAATGCATGTGACACGGTATCAGCTGGTACGGAGTGCCCGATTTGTGCCGTGACCGGTTCGTATAGGATGTCTTGCGCCAGACGTTTAATAGCTTCGGGCATGGTGGCGGAAAAAAGGAGTGTTTGTCGCTTTTTCATTAAACATTTCAGGATACTCTGGATGTCGGGCAAAAAGCCCATGTCCAACATTCGATCCGCTTCGTCGAGCACCAGAATTTCCAGGTTTGACAAATCAATTGTTCCTCTCCAGAGATGGTCAATCAGGCGGCCGGGACAGGCTACAACTATTTCCACGCCATTGCGTAGCACCCGAATTTGCTGATTGATGTCGACTCCGCCATAAACGGCGATATTTCGCAATTGAGTCCGTCGCCCCAGAGCGCTGAAAGCCTCACACGTTTGTTCAGCCAGTTCACGCGTTGGCGATAATACGAGAGCTCTCACGTGCCCTCTTGGTTTTGTCATCAGCTGTTGCAGAATTGGCAGGGCAAAAGCTGCGGTTTTACCCGTTCCGGTTTGGGCCATGCCAATGAGGTCTTGTCCTTGCATTATTGGTGGAATGGCCCGAAGCTGTATCGGAGTGGGAGTGGTGTACCCCAGCGCGTTCACATTGTCCATGATACGCGGATGAAAATTGAAAGTTTCGAAATTCACTAAATCCTCCTGGTGTAATATACAAAGAGATGTATTTAGACGGCGCAGCTGTTTTTAAGGGCTTGTCTGCCTTCCTCTGTATAAGATGATTATTTTTCATATGTATGGAAATATTCTTGCCTAAGTGTCTTTGCGGCAAATGTAAGGAGCGCTTTTTGTTTTGCCCTGTTTACTCACGGAAGAAGACAATTATGGTGCCTGGCCCGAGGTGCACTCCGAGGGTTGTACCCAGCCTGGCTAATCGGATTTTTCCCGTGGTGAACATGGGAGCGATGCGGCTGGAAATCGCCTGTGCATCCTCAAGTGTGGTGCTGTAAGCGACAGCTAAATCCTGGATATTCGTGGCGTCCTTAACGGAGTTTACCAGCCGTTCTATTCCCTTACTGCGGCTGCGGACCTGCCCAACGGGAACAACCTCCCCTCCCTTTATAGAAATCATCGGTTTTACATTCAAAACTGACCCCAGCAGCGCCTTTCCTTTGCCAATGCGCCCACCCAGCCTTAAATATTTAAGGGTGTCAAGCAGAACGAGGGAGTGTGCGTTGTTCATAGCCTCTTTCGTCGCTTCCAGCACCTGCTGCAGGCTTTTCCCTTCTTGCGCAGCTTTAGCTGCGGCTATAACTATCGATCCCAGCTCCACAGTGATCGTTTGCGAATCAATTATCTCAACAGGACACTTGCTCGCTAACATGTTTTTAGCCTGGAATGCTGAATTGAGAGTTCCGCTCAGCTTGCTGCTGATATGAATAGAGACAATTGCTTCTGCTTCCTCTGCTAGTTTCTGGTAGATTTCGACTAAATCTTGCGGGTTAGGCTGACTTGTTGTCGGGTGTACAGTGCCCTGCAGCAATTTCTTGTAGAAATCCTCATCGCTGATGTCCACTCTTTCCCTGTAGGATTCATCTCCGAAGCGCACGTATAGAGGTACTACGCTGACGTCAAGCGCTGAGAGTATCTCTGAAGACAGGTCGGCACTGCTGTCAGTAACTATTTTTATCATTATCCATTTCTCCCTTTGATATTTCAAACGATTCCGTATAACTGGCGAGAAGTATAACAGAAAAGGAACTTTTCCGTTAATGACGAAGGCAAATCAGAGGAGTTAAAATGCACAGAAATGGAAGGGGAAAGAAGGTATAGAAATATATGCTCTACCCTCTTTCCCTTTCCAAGCCGTTTGCTGTTGATTTATGCGTCCTGTCTGACGGAGTTGTAACAATCTCTGCAGTACACGGGCTTATCTCCCCGTGGCTCGAAAGGTACCTCGGTTTCCTTGCCACAGCGAGCGCACGTCACGGGAAACATTTGGCGTTCTGCCCTGAAACCAAAACCGCCGCCGCCGCCAGTACGCTGTGATTTCCTTGCCCTGCGGCATTCCGGACAGCGCTTGGGCTCGTTAGTGTAACCTTTGGAAGCGAAGAACTCCTGCTCATCTGCGGTGAAGGTGAAGTTGACTCCGCAGTCAGCACACTCGATTGTTTTGTCTGTAAAACCCATTGGATGACCTCCTGTTTTTAATTATTGGTTAGAGTTATGGTCATCCCTTGTTTGTAACCTTCGTTTGTGCACGAAACCAGGAAACTACGCTTTAGATAACCCATACTAAACCAGCAGAGATATTATATAACACAGTTCATCGAATTTGCAAAGTTTTGCAAAATTATAGCCTGTGGCAAGCGAAGAACATAGCATTATCGCTGTTGAGATTCCTGGTAGATGGCCTTATTTATACTGATAAAAGGTCGGTTTTAAAAAATTCAAGGCAGTGAAAGAAGGCGTATTTTAAGGGATATTGGCTGTTTCCTGTATGGTTATGTGTATCATGCTATCGCCAGGCCTGATTTTTTCCAGGACATCCATACCTTCTACTAATTGCCCGAATACCGAATGTATGCCATCAAGGTGGTGTTGAGGGGTATAGGTAATGAAGAACTGGCAGCCATTGGTGTCGGGGCCTGAGTTAGCCATTGACAAAACACCTGTTATATGGGTACGTTCGCTAAATTCGTCGGCGAAAGAGTAACCCGGGTCCCCGGCTCCTGTCCCTGTGGGGTCTCCGCCCTGAGCCATAAATCCGGGAATGACGCGGTGAAAAGTGACGCCGTCGTAAAAGCCTTCTCTGACTAGAAAGACAAAGTTATTTACCGTTATGGGAGCGTCTTTGGCGAACAATTCCAGTATGAGGTCACCCTTTTTTGTTTCGATCGTGGCGGCATATTGCTTGTTGCTATCAATTTGCATTGGAGGTAGGGAAGAATAAATTTTCTCCATTGTTGCTGCTCCTGTACAGGATGCCGCGGAAATTATCGTCAATAAAGCAATCGTTACGGACACCCTTTTTAAATTTTTTATCACGAAAACATGTTTCCACCAATTGTCGGCATGCTTACGACTGTTGTGACCATTGCTTAGCTACGGGATTATTTCCCTGTTCCTCTTTCGTCATTTTTCTCTGCTTGTAGCGACGTTTGCCGACCCACAATCCACCAAAGAAAGACCTGTTTAGCAGATGTTGCTCATCGGCTACATTCAGGATATCTCTGGAAACGCCGCTCTCAAAATAAGCTACTTCAATATGTTTGCCCATGTTTTTGACAGCTTGCAAGGCATAAGTAAAATCGGCGTCGCCGCTGACCAATATTGCCACATCATAAGAATCGTTCTGGGCGAAATACAATAGGTCTGTAGCCAGCATGATGTCTATTCCTTTTTCCACGGGGACGCCCTGTGACAGCTTGGTGCCTCCCAGCCGGATTTCCAGATAAGGTATTTTCTGTAACGCGTCAAGGAAATCTTGTTGTTCCTTACGCCCATCAGGCCGCTGAATGGGGTCCTGGAGGACGTTGTAGTAATATATGCGGAAGAGATGTCTTTGCCCGCATAGCTTACTGGCAAAGGCGGTGAAATTAAGATTGTGCTGTTTAAAATTGGTTTGCAGGGCGTGGTATAAATTGCTTCCATCTATGAAAATAGCAACCCTCTTTTCCATAATGTTTCTCCCCTCAATACTATCCCGTAGGCCGGATAATATAAACCGCTGACAACAATAAACAATGTCGGGGCATTATATCATCATTATGGTAGCGCAACAGCAGAAGATTGCTAAAAGTAGTCATTGGCTGATTAAGAGCGGATAAATTGCTAAGGTGATAGTTACGGTCTTTTTTTACTTAGCTCAACCGCTCCTTTAAGGCTTTAGCAAAATCACGAGCCTTCTCCAGGTCATCCTCGTCAGGTTTGCCGCGATTAGTCTTGATGAATTCGCCTTTACAGCCCCATTTATCGATTACTTCAACGCCTTTGCTTTTTAGCATGGACTCCAGTGTTCCGAGAAAACTTGATAAGCCGCTATAAGTACCGAACACTGCTCCTTTCTTTCCCTCAACCCCGGTAAGGTTTTTGATGAAAGTGGTCATGCCTCGCTCCGGTCGGAAGGCGTGAACTCCGGTCCCCACGCAGATCAGGTCACAATCGCGCAAATTGACCTTTTCCTCCACAGATTTTGCCTTTGTTCCCAGAACTTTCGCTATTTCCTCTGCGACTTTCTTGGTATTTCCCGTCTTTGAACAATAGATCACTGCTGCTTTCATCTGTTTTCCTCCTCATAAAGTTGTCGCTCTATTGGCGTCACTTGTTCTACCCTATGCACCTCATTATATACTTTTTGTCGAGGATTAAACGGGCTGCGTGCAGAGAATATCGACATTTTATTATTTTTGACCGCGGTGTTTCTACGGTCTCCGCAACAACCTTTTAATTTATCTTTTTTTAAGCTACACTTTTGCGGATATGCCTCCGAACTATCATCCCCGGGAAATAGAGAAGAAGTGGCAGGAAAAGTGGGCTGCTGACCGTCTTTATGAAGTAAAAGAGGATGGCAGTCGCCCTAAGTACTATGCGCTGACTATGTTTCCGTATACTTCAGGAGATCTTCACATAGGACACTGGTATGCTATGGCACCTGCGGATGTGCACGCTCGTTTCAAGAGAATGCAGGGCTATAATGTGCTTCACCCTGTCGGCTTTGACGCTTTTGGTCTCCCCGCGGAAAATGCCGCTATACGTCACGGAATTCATCCTCATGAATGGACGATGAAAAACGTGGAGAACATGCGTCGCCAGCTTAAAAGCATTGGTGCTGTTTACGATTGGAAACGCGAAGTTATTACCTGCCTTCCGGAGTATTACAGGTGGACGCAGTGGCTCTTTTTGCAGCTTTACCACGCCGGGCTGGTTTATCGGGACAGAGCGCCGGTTAACTGGTGCCCTGAATGCAAGACGGTGCTGGCCAACGAACAGGTGAAAGGGGGTTTGTGCGAACGCTGTGGGAGCACGGTAACTAGAAAAGACCTGGAACAGTGGTTTTTTCGCATCACCCAGTATGCAGACGAGCTTCTTGATTTCAGCAAGGTGGATTGGCCGGAGAAGATAGAGGTGATGCAGCGGAATTGGATTGGTAGAAGAGAGGGAGTGGAAATTTCTTTTGAATTGGAACGTGAATATGCAGGGCAAAAAGAAATAAGGATATTTACTACCCGCCCGGATACGATTTTTGGGGTGACGTTCTTCGTCCTCGCTCCGGAGCACCCGCTGGTACCTTACCTGACTGCCGGAGACAGAAAAGCGGAGGTGAAGGAGTATATAGAAGGGTGTCGGCGGCAAACAGATTATGAACGAACCTCCATGGGAAAGGAAAAGACGGGGGTTTTCCTGGGAAGTTATGTGATTAACAAATTGAATGGGGCAAGGGTGCCTGTCTGGATTGCTGACTATGTTTTGCCGACCTACGGTGGAGGGGCGGTAATGGGGGTACCAGGGCATGATGAGAGGGATTTTGAATTTGCCAGCAAGTTTGCTCTTCCTGTGCGAGTGGTTATTGCTCCTCCGGATTGGGCAGGGGGGAGCATTGAGCAGGCATACACGGAACCCGGTGTCATGGTGAATTCAGAGAGCTTTTCCGGATTATTCAGTGAGCATGGTGTCGGGGCAATAGGCGAGTTTTTGGAGGAGAAGGGGTGGGGCAAACGAACTGTCACATATCGGCTGCGTGACTGGCTTGTTTCCAGACAGCGTTATTGGGGTGCTCCTATCCCTATGGTTTACTGCGATAAGTGCGGCATTGTTCCTGTGCCCGAAGAGGATTTGCCCGTTTTACTTCCTTGTGAAGCCGAGTTCAAACCTACCGGTGAGTCCCCTCTCAAATATTGTTCGTCATTTATGAACACGGTGTGTCCCCGTTGTGGAGGCGCAGCGAGTAGAGAGACTGATACTATGGATACATTTGTGTGTTCCTCCTGGTATTTTTTACGTTATACCAGTCCAGGGGTGAGTGATGCCCCTTTTGATGATGACCTGGTGAAATACTGGCTGCCTGTGGATATTTATACTGGTGGCGCGGAACATGCCGTAATGCATCTGTTGTATGCTCGTTTTTTTATCAAGGCGCTTCGGGATATCGGGCTGGTGGAAGTTGACGAGCCGTTTATCTGTCTTGTTAACCAGGGGATAATTATTCACCACGGCAACAAAATGAGCAAATCCAGGGGCAATGTGGTTGCGCCTGACGAATATGTGGCCACGCTGGGAGCAGATGCGGTGCGTGCCTACATTATGTTTCTTGGTCCATGGGAGATGGGTGGGGAGTGGAGCGATAACGGTATCGTGGGCATGAGCCGCTGGCTGAAGAGAATATGGGGGCTAGCGGAGGAAAAATATACTGCTTTTGCTGTTTGCGATGAAGACGAAAGGAAACTCCGCCGTGTCGCCCATAAGACGATTAAGAAAGCAACCGAAGATATGGAGAGGTTGCATTTTAATACTATGCTGGCCAGCCTCATGGAGCTCACTAATTATCTCTCTAAAATCAGGGAGGAGGGAACGGTGGCAGCGTCTCTCTGGCGCGAGAATATCGTTATTTTATTGTTGCTTCTTGCTCCTGTTGCTCCTCATCTTGCGGAAGAATTATGGGTCAGAATGGGACAACCCTATAGCATTCACACTCGGCGCTGGCCTGAGTGGGATGAGAAGTGGGTGCAAAAGGAGGAATTCACGCTGGTCGTTCAGATAAATGGTAAGCTGCGTGACAAGATGCAGGTGAGCGTATCTGTTACCGAGGCAGAAGCAAGGCAGATGGCGTTTGGCAGACAGCGAGTTAAAGACTATCTCAGAGAAAAAGAGGTTGCGAAAGTAATTTATATTCCAGGTCGGCTGGTAAATGTTGTAACGAGGTGAGAAATTTTTACAGGCGTGAGTATAGAGGACAATATTCAGG
>JAUWOK010000005.1 GCA_030612165.1 Dehalococcoidia bacterium | reverse complement strand
CTGCTGTCAGGGAGGGGGGGGGTAGAGTGCTGCATATACCTGATGAAGACATAGCGCTGACAGAGTTTCTGCCCCGTGCGATGGACGAGATGCGTGGGATGGAAAAGAAATTGGAAGTGTTTCAGGCGGAACTTGAAGGTATAACCAGGGAAAATTTAGAGCAGCTCGTTTTGTTCAAAATGGTGCTCTTGGCAGAAAGCGAGAGGTTGTCGATTCTGGGCAAAGCATCCGAGGCTAAATATGTGAGATTGATAGAAGGCTGGGTTCCGGAAGCTGGCATAGAGGATATGGTTTCTGTCCTGAAAGAGGATATAAAATATGTTTTTATTGAAACGAAAAAGCCGAAAGAAGTGGAGGAGCCTCCTACCAAATACAGGAATTCGGCTCTGGTCAGGCCGTTCCAGATGGTTATCGGCCTTTTTGGCACGCCTAAATACAGGGAATGGGACCCCACACCGATAGTAGCTTATTCCTTTGCCATTTTCTTCGGGATTATGCTGGCTGATGTCGTCTATTCTGCGATTATCATGCTGTTTGCCTACAAGGGATTACGCATGTTTGTCGATGATCCTAATACTGAGGGCGTCAGATTGTTTCAACAGGTGCTGTATATCAGCAGTGGCGTGGGTATAGTGTTGGGGGTTCTTTCCGGGTCGTATCTGGGTGATTTTAGCACGCTGTTTGGAATTGAAAGCCTTGCTCTTGTCGAGGGAGTCAAAGAGATTTTTACCGATCCGATGATGTTCATTCTGATCTCTTTGGTCATAGGGATTATCCATGTCAATATAGGGCATGTGCTGGCCCTTATCAATGGAGTAAAGGAAAAGGAAAGAGGAGTGGTGCCAGCCAAAGCTGGTATATTTTTGCTTCAGCTAGCGGGTATACCGCTGGTTATGCATTCCATATTGCATGTAGAGATTTCTTTCCTGGACGCGCAAGCATATTCCATCTTGCTGTATGCTGTTATTCTGAGTGTCGTTTTTATCGTGGCTGCTGCCATTATGCAAAAGGGCGTTTTTATGGGCAGTATTTTTTGGCTTTTTGACATCACCGGCATACTGGGTGACATTATGTCGTACTGCAGGCTGGCGGGGGTGGGGCTGGCTACGTATTATCTTGCTTCGTGTTTTAACCTGATAGCGACGCTGGTTCAGGGGATAGGGCCTGCAGGTATAGGGCAGATGATTATCGGTACTTTATTGGCGATAGTGGTTTTGTTAATTGGGCATGTATTGAATTTGGTGCTGTCGGGAATCACCTGTTTTGTGCACTCCATGAGATTATGTTTCGTGGAGTTTCTTTTTAAATTTTATGAGGGAGGGGGCAGAGATTATAGCCCTTTCCGTCTTAATAAACAGCCCGTTTTTGTCAAGGGCAGGTTTTAATATAAAGTGAAAAGATGATGGTTGACCAGGCGGCTTTGGCAACAATTGGTGGCGCAATAGCGCTGGCTGGCGGAGCGATAGGTTCTTCAATTGGCATAGCTATCGCTGCTTCTGCCGGGGTAGCGATGTTGTCCCGTGATTCCACACAACTCAGGAATGTTATAATACTGGCAGCTTTACCGATGTCCCGCATTTTTTATGCCTTTATAGTGATGATAATCGTCATGACAACGGTGATTCCCAAGATTGTTGCCATGCCAGACGCCGGTAGTAGTGGACTTGCAGTGTTTGCTGTCGGTATTATAGCGGCCCTGGCCTTTGCCATTTCAGGAGCATACCAGGGTTCTGTGTGTGCCGCGGGCGTCGCATCTCTAGCCAAGACGAAAGGGCGCATATTAACTAATTCTGTAATGCTGGCCGTGTTCGTTGAGCTCATCGCGGTGTTAGGCCTGGTGTTCAGCATAATGGTATTAAGTATGTTGGGACTTATGTAAAGGAGGAGAAAGATGATAATTAGTCCAGAATCCTTGGCGATACTGGGGGGGGCATTAGCTCTGGGGGGTGGCCTGGCAGGGTCTGCGATAGGCATAGCTGCTGCCGGGTCCAACGGGATAGCCACATTGGCTGAAGAGCCGGGGCAGCTTAGAAATGTGATTGTGCTGGCATCGTTGCCCATGACGCAGACCTTTTACGGGCTTATAGTGCTGATTCTTATCCTCACAACGGTGCTGCCCAAGATTGCCGGTATGCCCGATCCCGGCGGCAGCGGTTTTGCTGTGCTCGGTTGTGGCCTTATAGCTGCCTTTGCCGAGGCATTTTCCGGGGCGTATCAGGGTTCGGTGTGTGCGGCGGGTATCTCTTTGCTGCCCAAGACAAAGGGGAAGATATTGACTAACACTATGATGCTGGCTGTATTTGTTGAGCTTATTGGAGTATTAGGCCTGGTTTTCACTATCATGGCATTGAGCATGCTGGGATTGTTCTAAAGAGGTGTATGGTAAGGTGAAGGAAATAAGCGAGGCTGTTTTTAAAAAGGTAAAGGAAGAAGCGCAAGGTATTCTTAAAGAGGCCAAGGAGAAGGCAGGGGAGGAGATTGCGCGGGCGGAAAAACGACAGGCAGAGAAAATAGAGGTGGCACGGAACAAGTTGCTCTCACAAGCCAGGGAGGAGGCTGCTAGAATTGAGTCTCAGTCCGCCATAAGAGCACGCCAAGAAGTGACGCGGGCGAAAGCTGCAGTTATTACCAGGGTGTCTGATAAAGTTATCCAGATCCTTTCTCAGGGGGTAAAAGGAGGGCTTTCTGCAGACTTAATCAGAGAGACGGTGGATGGACTTGGCGAAGGAGGCAGAGGCATAATCTATGTCTCGGCTGCGGACGTGGACGTTGCCAGGCAGCTGATTGAGAAGAACCCTGATCTGGCTGGCAGGATAGCGGATATCAAAAAAGTGGATTGTATGGGAGGGGTGGTAGCCGAAGATAGCGAAAGAAAGTTGAGGATAGATAATATTTACGAAACCCGGTTGGAGATGATACTGCCGAGATTATTACCTGAAATAAACGAGAAGCTTTTTAAAGCTTTATAGGGGTGTTTTTTGCTTGATCCGAAATATGCGTTTATATCGGCTTACCTGAAAGGTGCGGAACCGGGAATTGTTGGTTCTGGACATATAGGGAAGATGTCGGTGGCACCTGATGTTGCTAGTGCTTTGCTGGCCATCAGGGATACTGATATTGGGGGGTACCTTGAGGAGAGGAGAATCAATGCCTTCGATGATGTTGACAGGTTCTTGTGGGAATATTTTACGCAGTGCATTGGCGAGGTGGAAGCTTTCCGTTCTTTGCCGGGCGATCTCCTGAAGATATCGAGGGCTTATGTTGTCAAATATGATGTTTTAAATATCAAGGCTATTCTGCGTGGCCTGTCCGCGAATAAAAAGGCCAGGGTAGTGCCCGTGGGAGTAATTCACAATAGTGGATTGCTGGATGGGCTTCTTGATGTTGGGAGCGTGGAAGAAATCATCCAGTTGTTGATTGATTGCGAGTTGGGAAACTTTGCGCAGGTTCTGAAGGAATATAATGTGGAGGGGGACGCAAGGGAGCAGTTTATATTTGAAGCCATGCTGGATAGCGAATATTTTAAAGATACGTTGCGTATGGCGCAGAGAGTCAAGGATGGATCTGCTCTTATCAAAGCTCTTGGCGTGTGTATAGATCTGACGAATTTGCAGATTATTGCCAGAACTATAGTTGAGGGTATGGGGACTGGTGTTACAGAATATATGATCGAGGGAGGGTATCTTCTCTCGCGGGAAGATCTCGTGGAGTTAGTGAATCTCAAGTTCAATGACCTGCCGAGAAAACTGGAAGGAACACAATACCATGAAGCAGCCAGTGAACTATTGGCCACTTATGATAGTAATAAGAGCGTTACCGCTGTGGAAGAGGTTATTGGCAAGCATAAATTTAGATTACTCAGGGATCTTCTGGCTCCGAGGACATTGTCTCCATTGGTAATGGCGTGGTATTTGATTGTGAAAGAGTCGGAAATGCGCAACTTACGGCTGATTCTGAAGGCAAAATTTGATGGTGTTTCCGTAGAAAAAATAAGTGGTTATCTGGTGTTGTGAAAATGGCGATCGATGAGCAAATGGGAGTAGTTGCTATAGGGGATGAGGATATGATCAGCGGGTTAAGGCTGGCGGGTCTTGACAGATATCATATTATCAACGACACTGACGCCGGGCGGGAAGAGGTGAGAGAGATATTTTCCCAGGTACTGAAAGAGACTGATGTCGGCATAGTAGTGCTGCAGGAAAATTATGCTGAGCACGTTGGAGATTTGCTGTCCCGGATTAGGAAAGGGAAAAAGATGACTCCTGTAGTAATCGAGGTGCCTTCAAAGCGAGGCAGTAAATATGGGGATGTCAGGGGGTATTACAAAGCGTTCATCAAGGGAGCTATCGGTTTTGACGTGGAGATATAAGACCGTTTCCTTGCTATGTGTTGCGACCGATGAGTCGCAAAGTTTGTGCTATTTGGCAGGGTTGTTTCTCGCGAAAGAGAGCGCCGCGCAATGCTTATAAGTAGGAGGTAAATATGGGCAAGATATGGAGAGTTTCAGGCCCCTTGATCGTGGCTGACGATATGAGAGGCTCGCAGGTCTATGAGATTGTTCATATAGGAGAAGAAGGGATCGTGGGGGAGATCATAGGGCTGGAGGAAGACAAGGCAATCGTTCAGGCGCACGAAGACACTCTGGGATTGAAGGTTGGCGAAGTTGTGGAGGGGACGGGGAAAATTCTCAGCGCAGAGCTGGGGCCAGGGCTGGTGGGGTCCATTTATGATGGCTTGCAGAAATCTCTGCTGGCCATGGCTGAAGATATGGGCTCGTTCCTGAAACGCGGAGCTAGAGCGCTTGCCCTGCCCCGGGATACAAAATGGCAATTTACTCCTGTCGTTAAAGCAGGGGATATGGTTTCTGGGGGGGATATCATAGGCACGGTTCCCGAGACAGAACTGATAGAACACAGGGTCATGGTGCCCCTGGGGATGAGAGGAAAGATAAAGGAAATTCGCGAGGGCAGTTATACTGTTGAGGAAACTATTGCTCTCCTGGAGGATGGAGGGGAGGTGCGGGAACTGCGGTTGATGCAGGAATGGCCGGTGAGGAAACCGCGTCCTTATAAGCAGAGGCATGACCCCTCCGGCCTTCTAACCACAGGTATGCGAATTCTGGACTATATGTTTCCTCTGGCGTTGGGGGGCAAAGCAGCAATCCCTGGTGGATTTGGTACAGGGAAGACCGTCACTATGCAGCAGTTGGTCAGATGGGCTCAAACAGATCTGAATATTTATGTGGGTTGTGGGGAGAGGGGTAATGAGATGGCTGATGTGCTGTATAGCTTTCGGCAGCTTAAAGATCCTAACACGGGGAAGCTGCTTAAGGAAAAGGAAATCTTTATAGCCAATACCTCTAATATGCCTGTGGTAGCTCGAGAAGCGAGTATTTTTGTGGGCGTTACCATGGCTGAGTATTACAGGGATATGGGTTATGACATTCTGCTGGTTGCGGATTCGACTTCAAGATGGGCTGAAGCTATGCGAGAGATGGGAGGCAGGCTGGAGGAAATGCCGGGGGAGGAAGGTTTCCCTTCGTATTTAGGTTCCAGACTATCCAGTTTTTACGAAAGGGCGGGCATGGTTGAGTGCCTGGGCAGTCCGGGAAGGAAAGGATCGATCACGATTGCCGGTGCGGTTTCCCCGCCGGGAGCCGATTTCAGCGAGCCTGTGACGCAGAACACATTGAGAATAGTGGATGCCCTGTATTCCCTGGATGTGTCGCTGGCTAACAAGAGACATTTCCCGGCGATAAGCTGGCTTATGAGTTATAGCCTTTATGCGGATACGGTTAGTGCCTGGTGGGAGAAGCTGGATCCCGGTTGGGCGGAGACCAGAATGGCAGGATTGAAATTATTGCAGCAGGAAGCTGAACTGGAGGAAATCGTGCGGCTTGTGGGCCCGGAAGCTTTGCCTGAAGGGGATAAGCTGTTGTTGCTTGTTACCCGCATGATACGCGAGGATTTTCTCCAGCAGAGCGCTTACCATGAAGTTGATACTTACTGCGTGCCAGTTAAGGCTGGATTGATGCTCAAAACCATAATGAAGTTTTATGACATGGCCACAGAGATGTTGAACGCGGGGAAAAGTGTCGCGGAGGTTCGTTCTCTGCCCGTGGTGTATAAGATCTCCAGAATGAAAGATGTGCCGAATGATAAGATGCCGGCGAAAGCCAAGGAGTTGTGGGTGGAAATGGAGAAAGCGGTAACGACCGACAAGCCTGTTTCCTGATGGTTAAAAAGAAATCTATGGTCAAAAGGGAGGGTTATTATGGAAGTCTCCTCACTTTATGTTAAGGAATCGGGGGCAATTAAAAGAGCTAAGGGCTCTCTGCTTGTGGCTGAGAGTATCCCTGGCGTAAAGTTTAATGAAGTGGTTGATGTCCGCCTGGCGAACGGGGAGATAAAGAGCGGGCAGGCGATTGATATCAGTGCTGAGGCAACCGTAGTGCAGGTGTTTGGTGGGGTCAGCGAAGTGGACCTTGCCGATAGTAAGATAAGATGTAAGGGAGAAACCCTGAAACTGCCGGTATCTGGTGACCTTCTGGGAAGAATTTTTAATGGCATGGGAAAACCTATAGACGGAGTGCCTGCTTTTGTTCCGGAAGGTTACATGGACATTAACGGTGAGCCGATGAACCCTGCATCCCGTCGGCCACCGTCGGAATTTATTGAAACTGGAATTTCTGCCATAGATGGATTAAATGCCCTGGTCAGGGGACAGAAATTGCCCATCTTCAGCGGTTCGGGATTGCCGCATAACCAGATCGTGGCCCAGGTTATCAGACAGGCTGCGGTGAAGGGGAAGGCAGAAAAGTTTGCGATCGTGCTGGGAGCTATCGGAGTGAGTTATGATGACGCTTCTTTCTTCATGAAAAACCTTGAAGAGACGGGTGCGTTGGAGAGAACAGTTGCTTTTATCAATACGGCTTCAGATCCGGTTATTGAGCGGATATCAACTCCCAGGCTGGCACTGACTGCGGCTGAGCACCTGGCATGGCAACATGGAATGCACGTATTGGTAATTCTTACTGATATGACCAATTATTGCGAAGCACTTCGTGAGCTTTCCTCCATGCGCGAGGAAATACCCTCCAGACGGGGTTATCCGGGCTATATGTACACTGACCTGGCGACTATGTATGAGAGGGCTGGCAGGGTTTTTGACAAGGAAGGATCGGTAACCATCATGCCCATTCTGACTATGCCCGATGACGATATCACTCACCCCATTCCTGATCTCACCGGTTACATAACCGAAGGACAGGTTGTGCTCTCCCGCAACCTGGAGAGAAAAGGAATATACCCGCCTATAGATGTGTTTCTGTCCCTTTCCAGAATGATGAAGGAAGGTATCGGCGAGGGTAAGACCAGAGAAGACCACAATAATGTTTTTATGCAGTCGTATGCCGCTTATGCCGAGGGGTGTTACCTCAGGGAAATCTCGACGATTATAGGAGCTGAATCGTTGGGGGAAAGAGACAAGGTATATCTGGCTAACGCCAGCGATTTTGAGAGCAAGTTCATCGCTCAGGGAGAATTTGAGAAGAGGACGGTTGAAGAGACATTGGATATTGCCTGGAAGCTATTTTCCGCTTTGCCTAAAGAGGATCTTAAGCTGATCAAAGAGGAGTTTATTGAGCGTTATTTACCGAAGCAAGAAGCGTCATCCTGACAATTATGAAGGACTATTAAGGTAAATGTCACAGCAAATACTCAAGGTTAGACCTACAAAGATTGAACTGGTGAATTTAAAGCGCAGGCTTTCACTCTCAGTAAGGGTGCAGAAGATAGTCAAGGACAGGCTTTCTATTCTTACTATGGAGTTTTTGCAGGCGGCAAGGGAGGCAGTGGAAGCTAGAGAAAAGCTGATAAAGGATTTTGACGCGGCTTATAAAGCCCTATCTGTGGCGTCAGGGTACCACGGATATATAGCACTGGAAAAGGAGATGGTGGTGGCGGGGACAGGGTTGAAGGTGGATACCGGCTTGAGGAATATTGCCGGGGTAAGGGTTCCCTCGTTTGAAATGGCAGAGAGGAAAAGAGAGGTGCAAGCATACAGTATGGTGGATACCTCTTCACTGGTGGATGAGGCGGGTCGTCTGTTTGAAGAATGTTTGAAGAGTGTTGCCGGGCTGGCGGAGGCACAGAGGAGACTGGAGCTTCTGGGAACGGAGATAAACAGGTCGAAGAGAACGGCCAATGCGCTGGAACACATAATCATTCCAGGATTACGGGTGACAATCAGCTATTTAAAAATGAAGTTTGAGGAGAGGGACAGAGAGGAAAAAGGGCGGTTGAAGCGGGTAAAGATGCTGGTGGCGCGGGAATAGATGGAAATGGTTGCCGGGATTCGCTACGAGAAGCTACTTCAAGAGTGTCTGAAGGAAGAGCTCAGGATAGTGAATTCTGGCATGCCACAGAGCAGGAAGAAGCTATCCGAATTGTTATGTGAGGCACGTCCTTATGTGCCTTGCCATGATGGAAGCAAGCACTTTTTTAAGAAGCAGGAGATTGCTTATCTTGCAGAGTTGTTAGATGTTTCTGAGCGTGAGGCGTTACTGCTGCCTGTGATTATAATGCTGGAGGTGGGTAAGGGTACGATGTTGATTCCATGTGGGGAAGGGGTGGTGGAGGAAAAGATTATCTCTCATATTCTGAGCATGCCTGTTGCCTGTGATGGAGGTATAATCAGGTTGTATAGGCCGCAGTTGGCTGTAATCAGGAAAATATTGAAGACAACGACGCAGTATGCATTTTCTTATAGTTCTGGAGTGGTTGGCATTTAAGCAAGGCAAAGGCCAGTGCCGGAAATCCTTTTTGGAGTGGGGGCAGTTAACAAAATTGACAAACAGGAATGAATTGAAGGATAATTGGATATTATGGTTAAGATTAGGTTGCGTAGAGTAGGGGCCAAGAACAGGCCAATGTACAGGGTTGTGGTAGCCGACAGTCGTTCAGCGAGAGATGGTTCTTTCATTGAGACTATTGGTCATTACAATCCACTGGCTGATCCTGCGGTTTTTGATATTGACGAAGATAAAGCTTTGAAATGGCTTGGTAACGGTGCTCAACCCACGGATACAGTCGCTAGTTTGCTTCGTCGCTTGGGAATTCTGGAAAAATTCGAGCAGCTTAAAAAAGCTTGAATAAGGCCAGTGATTAATCGTCTAGAAAAGGAGGCAGACAGCAAATAATGAAAGATTTAATAGAGTATATTGCTAAATCTATAGTCACCGAGCCAGATAAGGTAGTTATTACTGAGGAAGAAGATGACGAGTTTGGTCTCCTGATAAAGCTGGATGTCGCGCCTGAAGATAAGGGTAGAATAATTGGTAAGCAAGGGCGCGTAGCCCAGGCGATGCGTACCCTGCTCAGGGTAAAGGCTGCTAGGAACGAAGTCAGGGTTCGATTGCAGATATTGTAAATTTCACCATTTGCAAAAAACCGCCTTGAGAGGCACTTTTTCTTTGAGTTTAAGTCGCATCTTAACGGTGTGGTCTTTTGTACGCTACTTTTAACCTGACCAAAGAGCGGCGGAGGGCGGTTTCTGCCGCGGCGGTTGCCATTCTGGAGGGGGAGGATTTCAGGGTTTTCTCAGCATGGCGTCTGGCTGCTTCAGCGCGCTCTATATCAATTTCCTCGGCGCGCTCGCAGGCATCGGCAAGAATTACTACCTTGTCCAGACCCACCTCCAGGAAACCTCCGCTGATTGCCATGTATTGCTCCTCCTCACCTTTTTTGATGAGCAGGTCTCCGGGGCGAAGCATGGTCATCAAGGGGATATGATGGGGAAGAATGCCCATCTGTCCTTCCGTCCCCCAGGCGACTATTTCGCTGACATCCCCGGAAAAGGTCATCCTCTCCGCAGTAACGATTTCCAGTTTAAAGGTAGTCAATGTTATTCTTCTCCCAGTTGTCTGGCTTTCTCTACGGCTTCTTCAATGGTTCCCACCATATAAAATGCAGTCTCCGGAAGGTCATCGTGCTTCCCTTCCAGGATTTCCTTGAAGCCGCGCACCGTATCCTCTATGGACACATATTTGCCGGGCACACCGGTAAACTGTTCCGATACATAGAAAGGTTGAGAACAGAATTTCTGAATGCGCCGGGCCCTGTGCACTGTCAGCTTATCTTCGTCGTTCAGTTCTTCCATGCCCAGAATGGCTATAATGTCCTGTAACTCTTTGTATCTCTGCAGCGTTTGTTGCACCCCCATGGCTACTTGATAATGTTCTTGGCCGACGACGGCAGGATCAAGAATCCGGGATGTTGAGGTCAGGGGATCAACGGCGGGGTAAATGCCCATCTCGGAGATGGAACGTTCCAGAACGATAATGGCATCCAGATGGCCATAAGTGGCTACTATGCCCGGGTCTGTGTAATCATCAGCTGGTACATAAATAGCCTGAAAGGAAGTAATTGCCCCCTTTTTGGTCGTGGTAATTCTTTCTTCCAGTTCGCCAACATCCGTGCCCAGGGTTGGCTGATACCCTACTGCTGAGGGCATGCGGCCCAGGAGGGCGGATAGCTCCATATTGGCCAGCACATAGCGATAGATGTTGTCTATGAACAGGAGTACATTTTGCCCTTCAATATCACGAAAGTACTCTGCCATAGTTACTCCAGTTAACCCTACCCGGGAGCGTACTCCGGGGGTTTCGTTCATCTGGCCGAAAACAAGGACGGTTTTTTCCAGAACCCCGGATCTTTGCAACTCTACCCAGAGGTCATTTCCTTCCCGCGACCTTTCACCTATGCCGACGAAAACGGAGCAGCCTCCATGCACAGAGGCGATGTTGCGAATGAGTTCCATAATGATCACCGTCTTGCCCACTCCAGCGCCGCCGTAGGCACCTATTTTGCCTCCTCTGGCAAAAGGAGCGATAAGATCCAACACTTTGAGCCCTGTTTCTAACATTTGAGGAGTGGTTTCCTGTTCTTCCAGAGTAGGTGGGGAGCGATGGATGGGCTGCCTTAAGTTGGTTTTAACTTCTCCCAACCCGTCCAGCGGCTCACCATAAACATTAAATAACCTGCCCAATGTGGCTGAACCTACAGGCACAGTTATCGCAGTCTCCATATCTATAGCTTCGACTCCTCTGGCCAGTCCCTCGGTAGGGGACAAAGCAATTCCTCGCACCTGGTTATTTCCTATATGGTGTTGTACCTCAACGATAATCTGATTGTCTCCTTGCGGGATAACAATGCCGTTATTGATTGCCGGCAGCTCGCCGGGCGGAAATTCCATATCAATTACTGTTCCAAGAACCTGAACTACTTTACCTTTTGCCACGGGTTATCTCCCTTCGTACAGCTCATCTGGCCAGGGCTTCAGCGCCTCCGCTGATGTCACATATTTCCCTGGTGATGTTTTCCTGTCTGAGCCTGTGCAAAGTCATGATTAGACTCTGCATAAGTTCATGAGCATTGTCACTAGCATCGCGCATGGCAACCATCCGCGCTGATTGCTCACATGCCTTGAGTTCCAGAATAGCGTGGTATATCTGCATCTCTACAAATCTGGGCAGTAATTCTGCCAGGACGACATCAGGTGATGGCTCGTAGAGGTACTCTCTTGCTTGAGGTGCGGGCGATGGAGGTGGCTTTACGGGAAGCAATATTTCCATCACTGGAGTTTGTTTTATAGCAGAGGTGAAGCGCGGGTAGGCAAGATATACCAGATCAAAATCTCCCTTGCTATAGCCGTTAATAATAACCCGGGAAATGGGCAATGTTTCCTGTAATCTGGGGCTGTCGCTGATGCCGGTGAACACGGCGTAGGTATCACGCCGGGTGACGCGAGCAAAACCTTTTCCTTTGCGGCCTATGACGATTAGAATAACAGGTGCACTCTGTTCCAAAATGGAGCTGGCTACGAGATGGTTTTGATTGGCATTCAGTCCCCCGCATAACCCGTGGTCGGTAGTGATATGGATGATGGCTGTTTTAGTGGTGTCGCGCTTTTGCAATAAAGGGTGGACGTTGCCGTTATCCTCAGGTTGAAGAGCAAGGTCGGATACGACCTGCCTGATTTTGTCCGCATAAGGACGTCCTGCTGTTGCCTGTTCTTGCGCCCGCTTCATCCTGGCAGTGGCAATCATTTCCGTTGCCTTACAGATCTTGGCGGCATTCCTGATGCTGTGTATGCGTCTGCGAACGATTTGAGAATTGGCCATTTTTAATAAGTGACACCTTGCTTGAATTTCAGGACGGCTGCCTTTAGCCTCTCTTTAAGCTCTGCCTTTATTTCTTTATCCGTATTGATTGTTTGTTCCAGTTCGGGGTAGTTAATGTCCATAAAACTAGAGAGAGCTTTTTCCCAGGTTATAACCTGGTCTACTGGCACATCGTCAAGATAACCGTTGGTTACCGCATAGAGAATTATTACTTCTTTGCCCAGGGATACCGGGGAATACTGTGGTTGTTTCAATATCTCGGTGATGCGCCGTCCCCGTTCCAGTTGATCCCTGGTGGTTTTGTCCAGTTCTTCAGTGCCAAATTCAGCAAAAGATTCCAGTTCGTGGAATTGGGCTAATTCCAGTCGTAGCTGGCCCGCTACCTGCCGCATAGCTTTTCTCTGGGCAGCTCCACCAACCCGAGATACGGATAAGCCTACGTTCACTGCCGGGCGTATGCCAGCATTGAACAGGTCGGGTTCCAGGTAGATTTGTCCATCGGTGATGGAGATTACATTGGTGGGAATGTAAGCGGACATGTCACCGGCCTGGGTTTCAATAATAGGCAGGGCGGTAAGAGACCCACCCCCATATTCAGGAGCCAATCTGGCTGCTCTCTCCAGAAGACGACTGTGCAGATAGAAGATGTCTCCCGGATAAGCCTCTCTGCCTGGGGGGCGGCGGAGCAGCAGGGAAAGCTGGCGGTATGCCCATGCGTGCTTGTAAAGATCATCATAGACAATCAAAACATCTTTGCCCTGCTCCATGAATTCCTCTCCCATGGCACAGCCAGCATATGGGGCGATATACTGCAGGGGGGCAGGGTCTGAAGCGTTAGCGGTGACGATGATAGTGTGTGCCATCGCTCCGAATCTTTCCAGAATGGCTGCTACCTGTGCCACCTTGGATGTTTTCTGCCCGATAGCCACATAAATACAGGTGAGGTCTTCCCCTTTCTGGGCGATTATGGTGTCCAGGGCAATGGCTGTTTTACCGGTGAAACGGTCTCCGATAATGAGCTCGCGCTGGCCCCGTCCGATAGGAGTCATACTGTCTATGGCTTTAATACCCGTCTGCACGGGAGTACCTACAGCCTGTCTCTGCACCACGTTGGGTGCTATCCGTTCTAGCGGCCGGGTTTTTTCTGTCCTGATCGGGCCTTTGCCATCGCATGGTCGGCCCAGAGGGTCAACTACCCTGCCTATGAGGTTATCACCAACAGGAACCTCGCTCACCTTGCCCGAGGAGCGCACCTCGTCGCCTTCCTTGATCTGGCTACAGTCGCCGAGAATGGCGACACCGATGCTATCCTCCTCCAGGTTGAGAGCCATCCCCATAATATCGTGGGGAAATTCCAGTAACTCGTTATATTTTGCCGCACCAAGCCCGCTCACTCGAGCTATGTTGTCTCCTACCTCCACGACTGTGCCCACGTTGGCTATGGTCGTAGAGTTGCCAAAATGCTCGATCTTTTCTTTAATTATGGAAACGATATCTTGATTTCGTCCTGCCATCTTGTTATGCCTCTTAGACTTTAATTATCCTTTTCCATCAAGTATTTTCTCAGGGATGCTAATTTGCCATGGACACTGCCATCCAGCAGTGTATCACCTATTTTGACCTTGATTCCGCCGATGATAGATGGGTCCAAATACGAACTGATGCTGACTTTGTGTCCTGTCATTTCCTCCAGCCTGTGGGAGACCTTCCTTTGGTCGTCGTCTTCCAGGGGTATGGCGGTAGTGATGCTGGCGCGTTGGATACCCTGGAGGATATCCAGCAGTGAATCGTATTGCCGTGATATATCATCTATGCGTCTTAGCCTGCCTTTTTTTATCAACAAAAGCATCAGGTTGAGAGACAGAGGAGGTATTTCTCCCAGGCGTTCTTTCAAGATGCCTTCTTTAGTGGACAAAGAAAGAGAAGGATCCTCCAGCAGAGCTATAATCTTTTTGTCCTCCAGCTCACTAATAATGTTTCTTAAGTCCTGCTGACAGCGTTCCTGCCCCTGCTGTTCCAGAGCCAGTTCCAGAACGGCCTGAGCATATCTTTTGGCCGAAATTGATATTGTCAAATCTTTCTTCCTAGTTTTCTTTGAAAGTGACGCTTCCCTTTAATGTTTCTTCTATAAGGGAGCGGTGTTTTTCCTTATCCAGCGTTTCCCGAATGACTTTTTCAGCGGCCAGGATGGAGGTATCCACGAATTCCCTGCGCAGGTCATCAATTGCTTTATCACGCTCTCGCTCCAGTTCAACACGAGTTCTATCAACGATAGCTTGAGCCTCCTGCCTTGCTTCTCCCCTTGCCTCTTCTTTAAGCTTACCTCCAATTTGTGTTGCTTGAGTGATTATGCCCTGCCCTTCTTCGCGTGCCTTGCTAATCTGCTCCTGCGCTGTTAACTGGCCTTGCTCGAATTCCTTTTTGGTAGCCTCTTCCCGCTCCATACTTTCCTTTATCTTGCGGGACCTCTGGTCGAGCATGGCGCGGATCGGCTTATAACCGAAAAAGGTAAGCAGGGCAAGCAGAATCAGAAAGCTGATAAGCTGACTGATAAAGGTTGGTAAATCTAAACCCAGTCCTGCCACGGATGTCGGTTCTCCTTTCTATGATTATTAAACAACGAAGAGGAGCAGGATAGCCACGACAAAAGCATAAATGGCTATCGCCTCGGCAAAAGCGATACTTAAGAGCATGTTGGTCATTATGGGGCCTCTTGCCTCAGGGTTGCGCCCTAACGCTTCCATGGCACTGCGGCCGATCAGGCCAATACCGATTGCCGGACCGAGAGAACCAAGCCCCATAGCTAAACTTGCTCCCAGTAATCTGGCCAGTTCATGCACACTTTGCACGTCCATTTTCCTTTCTCCTTTCTCTGCTTTTCTTTTTTTAACGGAATGTTTGTCAGGAGGCTTCTTCCTCAGATGTTACTGCCATCGTGAGAAAACCCAGGGTTAATCCGGCAAATATCAGGGCCTGAACAAAGCCCAGGAGAGCCTCCAGCCCGTAAAATAGCGAGGGGATAACCCAGGGGACAAGGTAGATCATCACCATGACTACTATTGTCCCTGCCATCATATTACCAAAAAGGCGGAAGGTAAAACTGATTACGCGAATCAGCTCGCTTATTCCTTCGATGAAACCGGCGAAAACTGCCACTGTACCCATGAAGGTATCCTTAATGCCGTTCTTAAATCTACCGGAGAATAATTGTCTAAAGCCACATGCCAGGAGGCCAAAATTGAAGAATTTCTTCAAGTATGAAGAGCCTTTGGCCTTAAAGCCCTGATACTCCACAAAGCAGAAAGATACCGCGGCGAGCATTAAAGGAACGTTGATGTCACTGTTAGCGTTGCGCAGAAGAGGCAATCCGTTCATCTTTATGGTTCCAAATCCAGGGATTAAGTCAATCCAGGCGTTGGTTAGAACAAATAGAAAGATGGTGAAGCATACAGGAAAAAAAAGCTTGCCCCATTTCTTGCCGGCGACGTCATTTATGAAATTTATTGCTACCTCACAGAAAAATTCTACCAGGTTCTGGAGGCCTCCCGGAATAAGCTTCATTTTTCGAGTGGCGGCGAAAAACAGGCCGAATAACACCAGGATGCTTATCCAGGAAGCGATCATGGTGTTGGTGATAAAAAGGCTGGCAAAAGGCTTTTCAGCGGGCAGTTCCGGTTGTGGGGGAGAAGTAGCCAGAAAGCCCAGAGGAGAAGAATCCCTGAGCATTGCGCCCACGCTGCCTCCGATAAAGCTGACTATCGCCAGAGCCAACCCGATAAAGAGAATGACCCGCAGAATAGGAAAACGTTTCAAGAGTGGTTTCTCAGTCATTATCCTGTCTCTTCTCCTCTTCCTGTTTTGTCGGAGATAATTTTAATAGCTTTCTTATTGGCCTGCAAACCTTTTCTTCATTTCCCTTCCCTTTGGCCTCCTGAAGGAAAGGGCGCACCATGCGGTAAACCCCGTAGATCATAACCGTCGTGCCCACGGCGAGACCGATCAATGTGAACAAGGGAAACGCATGGGAGGCTTTTTTATCAAACCAGAGGCCTATCCCTGTTGGTATCAGGAGGCTGAAAGCCACGTAGAAGCCAACGATAAGTATTTGCGTAACTGCTGCCTGTTTCTGCACTGGCTTTCTCGTGTCTGGCAAGGTGAGCTTTCAGGACGGCCTCTTCTTAAAATCTTCCAGGTCGAGAGTGTTTATGAATTCCTTGTATGCCGATAGGCCTTTCATTTCCTGCTCATCAAGATTGCCCTGTTTCTTTTTCCCTTCCTCTTTGTTGTTAATGACGGGCTTATCTCCTTCCTCGTCAAGAGTGATACCGGCTTTATCCAGCACTGTTTCCTCGACGTATATCGGTGCCTTTGCCCGCACTGCCAGGGCCAGGGCATCACTGGGACGGCAGTCAATCTCAATTTGTCCCTTACTGGTGTTTAAGGAAATTGCGGCGTGGAAAGTGTCATTGTGCAGTTCACTGACCACCACAAAGCCAATTGAGGAATTCAGGGTAGAGATGGTGGAGTATAACAGGTCATGTGTTAATGGACGGGCGACTTCAACCTCCTGTAATTTCACGGCGATAGCGTCGGCTTCGGAGGCGCCGATCCAGATGGGCAAAATGCGGTTACTATCCTGCTCCTTCAAAATAACCACCCGCTGGTAATTCATCAAGCTTACCCGGATGCTATCAATCGTCATTTCTTTCATCAATGTTTCGCCCCCTCATAATCCATTGTACATAAATTCTAACCAGTTGATGAAGTTTAAGCAATATTATACACCTGTTGGGTAACAGGTGTTGCTATTTTTTGTTCGGGTGGTGGTTTTTGCCGTGGTTTTCATTAGAGGTTGTCCTTTCAGGTAGTTTTCTGGCATTATGACGGAAGGATAAGATGAGCCATATTGTTGACAGGTTGTACAAGGTTAAGCGTGGTAGGGCGGCACCTATGGGCTTTCGGCCTGTTTCTGCCCCGATAAAAGAGGGCATGCTGCTTATAGCAGGTATAGATGGTGTGGCAGCGGCGAAGGACGCCAAGGCTTTGTCTGGTGGCGGCACAGATGCTTTATTGATATTTAATCCCGGCAATGATAAAGAAAAGCTGTGCCGGCTGGTTAAGGCTGCGGGAGATGTTCCTTCAGGGATATTCATGCGGGGAGGGAAGGAGGAAACTCTGGCTGTTGGGAATATCGGTTGCGACTTTGTAGCGCTGGATTTTAAATCTTCCGCGTCATGGCTGAGCAATAAAGATATGGGGAGATTTCTCGTTGTGAAATTTTCCCTGGACCGGAATTTGCTTGAATCCCTGGCTGGCATTGATATCGATGGGGTAATTGTTGATAGCAGCGGCGAGCAGCTTTGCACAGTAGCTCAAGCGATTCTTTATCAACGCCTGATCTACTTGTCGGGCAAGACTCTCCTGGTAATTCTGCCCTCCTCTATCTCGGGAGGGGAGCTTGATTGTTTATGGCAGGCGGGAGTGGATGGAGTGATAGTACCTCCTGGCGAGTCGGCAGAAGACGTTTTTAAACTGAGAAAGATGATTGACGCTTTGCCAGCCAGGGCGAAACGTGGAAAGGGAGCAGTTGAGGTGAAGCTTCCCTATTGTGGTAGGGTGGTACTGGAAGAGGATGAAGAGGAAGTGGAAGAGGTCTCTCTTTCTTAAATAGCTGGTGGAAGCATCTATTGTTCTTTATCTGCTCTCGGTAGCGGGCGTTACTTTTATTGGTACCATAGCCCCCGGCCCCGTTGTTGTTGCTACTATCGCTAAGGGGGAGGAGAACAAGCACGCCGGCCTTTTAATGAGTCTGGGGATCGCTCTTGTTAATGTGCCAATTGTCGTTCTTATCCGTTTCGGCCTGGGATCGTTTTTATTCTCTGCCAGGCTTCAAGATATTGCCAGTATTGGCGGGGGAATAGTGCTGTTGCTTATGGGGATTATGCTGCTGCGCAGCACCGGCAAACTGGCGGATAAAAGAAAAGGGTTGCCCGGGAGCAGTATCCTCACTGGCGTGCTGGTATGGGTGGTCAATCCGTATTTCTATATTTTCTGGGCGACTGTGGGGATGAGCCTGCTTATGCGGGGTATTGAGTTTGGTTTTGTCGGGCTTGTGCTGTTTGTGGTGGTGCAATGGGGATTTGTTGCCCTCCCGCTGGAACTCATTTCACAGGGAGTGTTCCGGACGAAACGTTTCTGGAGTGAGCACACTCGCAAAATAGTCTTTGCTGTTTGTTCTTTCGTTCTTGCCGGATTCGGGATATGGTTTATCGTCTCGGTATTCCTGTAATTAAAGGCGAGGCGCTCAGGGTGCTCCCTGGATCAGCTGCAGGTATTTGCCCTCGGTCTTGATAGCCGGGGCGATGATAATTCTTGCCTGGTGCATTTCACGTATGGAATGGGCGCCACACATTCCCATCCCGGTGCGCAGGGCGCCAACCAGATTCTGCGTCCCGTTGGTAACTGAAGTAGGTCCGAAAAGAATTTGCTCCAGAGGGGCGGAAATGCCTACATGGATGCGTGTTCCTCTAGGGAGGGTGGGGTGGGGATGAGACATTCCCCAGTGGTAACCCCTTCCTGGGGCTTCCCTGGCCTGGGCGAAGGGGGAACCGATCATGACGGCGTCAGCGCCGGTGCCGAATGCTTTACAAAGATCGCCGCCGTTGCGAATGCCTCCATCAGTGATAATGGGTACGTATCTGCCGCTTTCTTTGAGGTATGCTTCCCTGGCAGCGGCACATTCCAGGGTAGCGGTTACCTGGGGCACGCCTACTCCCAGTACTTCTCTGGTAGTGCAAGCGGCACCAGGGCCGACACCGACCAGGACACCGTCAATGCCTGTATGCATTAGCTCCAGGGCGGCTCCGAAAGTACAGCAGTTACCCACCATCACCGGCAGTGATAGTTCTCGGCACAATTCGGCCAGAACGAGCCCTTTATAGCTTTTGGAGATATGCTGTGCCGTGGTAACGGTTGACTGTACAACCAGGATATCCATTCCTGCCTCTTTGGCTATAGGAGCAATGCGCTTGGCGTTGGCTGGCGTTACCGAAGCGGCACAGACGATGCCACTTTCCTTTATCTCCCTGATTCGTTTTTCAATGAGCTCTTCTCTGATGGGACGGGAATAAACTTCCTGGAGCAGCGAGGTCACTCCGCTCTGTGGGAATTTAGCTATATCGTTGAGAGTTTCTTCGGGATTGTCATAACGGGTTTGTATCCCTTCCAGGTTCAGAACGGCCACTCCGCCAAGCTTGCCAAACTGGACAGCAACAGAGGGATTTACCACGGCGTCCATGGCGGCAGCCAGAATGGGGATAGAGAACGTGTACTGGCCAATAGTAAAGCCTATTTCTGTCTGATCCGGGTTGACCGTAACATCGCCAGGGGCGATAGCTACTTCATCAAATCCATAAGCCCGTTCCATTTCCTTGAATTTTGGTTGAGGCATGTGCTTTCTCCTGAGTCAAGTTGAGTAGGATAGACTATACAGCGCTGTTTTCCCAAAGTCAAGGTTGATAGAGTATGGGGAAGCAGGGCGTGAGTTTTCCTGCGAGCTTTATGAACAGTGAATTCAAATGGTATCTATATCCCTGACGTAAGTGGTTTCATGTAATGGCGAATAAGCCTATTGACAATAGTCGGTTACGTCTAATATACTGGCTGGCAGTTGACCAAATAAAAGCAGAGAGGAGGTAAAATCCTTGGCGGTTAAAGTTCTCAAAAAAATTACCGAGGGGCTTCACGGGTTAGGGGCGGGTATCCTTACTCTTATCTTTGTGCTGGTGGTGGTGGATGTGCTTACCCGTACCGCCGGTGTCAGCTTCATAAAGGATGTGGGAGAGCTGGCAGGGATCGGCGTGGTTATGCTGACTTATCTGGCGGTGCCTCTGGCGATGAGAGAGGAAAAGCAGATCAGGGTGGATCTGGTGGTCAGCCATTTCTCCCGGGCGCGCCAGCGCATTGTGCGGATAGTTACCGATGTGATCATGGTCGGGTTCAGCCTTTTTATGTGCTGGATGGGGGGTAAGATGGTTACCATGAGCCTTGCCAGGGGTTTGCCAGCGGCACCTGGCATATTCCCACGGGTGTTGTGCAGATTGTTTTGCCCCTGGGGTTGCTGTTTCTGGCTATAGAAGTGATATTTGAGGTGGCTGGGCTGGCTAAAGCAGGTACGCCGAGGGAGGC
>JAUWOK010000007.1 GCA_030612165.1 Dehalococcoidia bacterium | reverse complement strand
CTTTTGCGCCAGGCTCTCTCGTTCCCCTCTTGATAAGAGACCATAGGGATTGATTGATTTGTAGCTTTGAGGCAAACTTGCTGTCGCTCATCCCCTCTTTCTCCTGGCAGACCTTGATGCCATTAATTAATTCGCTTAACGCTATGTTCATTTTTACCACACCTGAGGTAACATTAAACTATCTTATTTATTTTATCAAGGGGTTTTGGCAGAGTTTTACCACATCTTGAATTTTTTCTACAGGAGGTGAGAAAATGAACGACATGGAGAAGAATACGGAGTTCCAACCAATAGGAAGCCTGCTAAAGCGGCTCAGGGAGGGAAAGGGGTTATCACAAAGGAAACTAGCAAGGCTAGCTAATATCGACAGGGGCTACATTTGCCAACTAGAAGCGGGCAGGCAAAGCAGTGTTTCTCTCAAAACTGCTCATGCTCTGGCGAGGGGGTTAGGGATTTCCCCTGAAGTGTTTCTGAAACCCGAAAACGAGCGTGTGGCGCCGCGCACTCCGGACGAAATACTCCGGGAGCTCATGGTTTCCCAGCCGGTAGCGATACCTGTATATGATCAGCCTTTCTCTCTGGGCGCCGGAGCTGAGCCAACAGAGTATGCCTACTGGGCAAAGCCGAAGGCGGCCAAGAAGAACATCATCGGCGTAAAAGGAATTGGAGACTGCCTGTCGCCCAAGGTCAATGACGGAGACACGTTGTTCGTTGACACCGATGCCTCTCCTGTCAATGGCAGCTTGGTGGCCTGTTCCAATGGAGAGAAGCTGCATGTCGCTGTTTACCGGGAAAGCGAAACTGAGAAATGGCTGGAGACCAACCAGGGCAGGGCAGAGTTAGACAATTGCCATGTCTATGGCGTGGTCGTGGAGATTAACAGGAAGATTAGGTGAGTAGCCCGAGAAAGGAAAGACTATAGTTAGAGGAGGAAAAAACGTCATGCTATGTAGAGTAGGAATAACCACAGATCCGGACACAAGACGAGCGTATTGGCAGAACCGAGTCGTGGGATTTGGGAACTGGCAGATATTGAAGAGCTTCGGTAGCAAAGCAATGGCGCAAGAATATGAGGCCCTGTACGCTGAAAAGCATAGATGCCAGGCGTTTCCAGGCGGCGCTGATGCTCTTGGCACATGGTACGTTTACCGTTTTGATTATATTAGGGATCCGTAGTTGAGTCATTAGCGGCAGAGTCATTTTGTCCGGTAGTATGATTATGGAGAATATAAAGTGTCCGAAACTTGATGTCTAAGATCATCCAAGAAGCCGGAGTACTTGTGTAATTCTTGAGGAAGGAGGAGAAGCCGTAGAGGAGGTTGGCATGATATGAGGAAGCACTGCCTTTTTACTACCCGTCTTGGTTTTAGGGGCGATTTGGGTATATGAAAAAGGTAGTAATAAGGAATTCATGACGACTGTCAAGTCTATAGCAAATGAGAATAACCGCTGGCCTAAAGAAACCGAAGAGTACCTGGCAAACCACATTGAAGCACCAGCAATCTACCAGAGTGACAGTATCCTGATGTCTGCCATGTGTACGGCGTGGTTATAGAAGTCAACAGGAAGATATAGTAAGGGGAGATAAAGAATGGTCAAGCAGAAGAAGTTAGACAAAACAATTCGTAAATCTCTATTGGATGCGCAAAAATTGATAGAGACAGTTGCTAAAGCAGATGGTAACGAAGCAGAGACTCGCAAGCGTGTAGACCGTATCTTCGAGACAGTGATGGGGTATGATACCTTTCAGCATATTTCACGCGAGTATGCTGTTAAAGGCGTAGGTGATACCGAGCATGCTGATTTCGCTATACAGGTAGATGAAGGGGCAACAAAGCCGGTTATAATGGTGGAGTTAAAGAGGGTGAATATAGACCTCGTGCCAAAACATGTCAAACAAGCTGCATCTTATGCTATTAATATCGGGTGTGAATGGGTTTTGCTAACCAATGGAAAGGAATGGAGACTTTATCATGTTACTTTCGCACAGCCGCCCCAAACAAAACTTGTAGAATCTTGGAGACTCGCAGACGATAACTTAGAGTTACTAGCCGAAAAATTCGAGCTAATCGGATATAAGAATGTCA
Organism: Dehalococcoidia bacterium; assembly: GCA_030612165.1. Taxonomy (GTDB): domain Bacteria; phylum Chloroflexota; class Dehalococcoidia; order GIF9; family AB-539-J10; genus UBA6803. The sequence continues at coordinate 17,538 of JAUWOK010000007.1, read as the reverse complement.
AAAAGGGAGGGCTTGAGAAGCTATGGGAAAAGAGGAATGTGCTCACCCCTCGTAATGTCCTCAAAGCCCTCCTTTCTGAAGCCTCTTTGTCTCTCATGCGCCGGGAATTAAAGAAAACTACTGGAGTTATGATTACCCCGGAAGAAATTGTCGGCTCTATACGCTCTTTATTAAATGAAGCAGCAGGAATTGAAATGGAGAATATTAAAATATCGCTGCCAAAGAGCGGCCAAATTAGACGCACTCGTAAATCTAAAACAATTCAGGAAACAAACACTGATGACGGGTAGGCGCAAAAACCGCATCTCCTCGTTTTTCAAGCTTCGTCCTTTTAATCAGGGTGTCGTGGGTTCGAGTCCCACACGGCTCACTTCCAAGCTAAAAAACCGCAAAGAGGCTTCCGCCACGGACAATTATCACTAGTGACCTTCCAGAAACATATACCCGCGGCAGAAAAGAGGCTTTGTTAATTCGCCTGTTTTGGGGCAGGTAAAGATGGGGTTGATACGTATGATACAATGGCTGGAATGTTTTCGGAGGGAAAAGAAGGGATAATTAAACAGGAAACGGTATTGCCTGCCAGGAACATGCGATGAAATACGAAATAGAGCAGTGTTTTGATGTTTTAGACGTTATAATCGTAATCATTGACGTTTCGGAGGAGGTTATTTTTGTTAACCGTAAAGCTTGTGAGGTTTTGGGATATAAACGAGAAGATATTGTTGGGAAGAACTGGTTTGAGCATTTCATTGCCGAGGAGGCAAAGGGAGAGGTACGAGAGGTATTTCAACTGTTAGCGACTGGAAAGGAGGAGGGGGCTGAGTATTTTAAAAATCATGTTTTGATGGCACAGGGTGAAAAAAGGTTATTTGCCTGGCATAATGGCGTGTTGAGGGATAAGGCGGGCAATATCGTGGCTATTGTCAGTTCGGGAAAAGATATTGCTGAATATATACAGCGGCAGGAAATAGATAGCCGCAGGTTAAAATACGAAGAAGTTATTGCCTCCGTAACTTCACGATTTGTTTATGCCTCGGATCTGGACACTGCCATCAATAGTTCTCTTGAGGAGATTGGCAGGTTGACAGGAGCGGATCGTGTTTATGTTTTTCTCTTGAACGAAGGAAGAAGGACAGCTGATAACACGCATGAGTGGTGTGCCGAAGGAGTATGCCCTCAAATAGACAATCTTAAGGGCGTTGCCGCCGAGGACTTTTCCCTGTGGCAGTCAGAGTTCAGAAGGGGCAGAGCCGTTCATGTTAAGGAAGTTGCCAAATTACCTGCTGAAATGGAAGCGGAGAAGAGGATGTTGGAGGGCCAGGATATTAAGTCGGTGCTGCTTTTACCCTTAAATGTGGATGGCCAGCTTAGTGGATTCGTGGGTTTTGATAATGTTCACTTGCCGCATGAGTGGTCACAGGACGACATAAGAATTCTCATGATCTTCTCTGGCTTGCTGGGAAATGTTTTCGTGCAGGACAGGACGAAAAGGCTTTTGGCTCGAAAGGACTGTTTTATCATGCAGGTGATGGATAATTCCCCCCTGCCAATGCTTGTCATTAATCCGGACACTTCAATAAAGTTCGTAAATGTTGCTTTTAGCGAATTGACTGGCTTTTCCCTCAAGGAGATATTGGATAAGAAGGCACCTTATCCCTGGTGGGAAGGGCGGGTAGCGAGTGACTTTTTCAGTGCGTTTCAGAAGGGCCAGCAAACAGACAGGGAAGCAGCTTTCCGTAAGAAGAATGGGGGATTGTTCTGGATTAGCGTAAACGCCAGGGAAGTGATGAAAGATAATAAGCTGTCGTATTACTTGGTTGCCTGGCTGGATATTACGGAGCGCAAAGCAGCCGAGCGGGCATTGCAAGAGCATTATAAAGAAGAGAGGGCATTGCGCCAGAGTTTAGAAAAAGAGATAGGGAAGCGCGCTGAATTATACAGAGCGCTGGTACATGAATTAAAAACTCCTCTTACCCCGATTAAGGCGTCGAGTGATTTGCTGATGAATAATCTTACAGAGGAGCCGTGGCGTGGCATAGCGCAAACTCTTAACCGGGGTGCTACTATCCTGGACAGGAGAATCAGTGAACTTCTGGACATAGCAAAGGGGGAGATGGGGCAGCTTCGGTTGAATTCTCAGCCGATAGACATCAAGCTATTGCTCCACGACGTGGGAGAAAAGATGCTGGCGGTATTTTTACGCGATGGACAAACACTGACTGTGGAGGTGCCCCCTTCCCTTCCTCAGATATATGCAGATAGGGGGCGCTTGTGGCAGGTTACATTGAATCTCCTCGTGAATGCCAACAAGTTTGTTCAGAAAGGGGGAGAGGTAATTTTAAGAGCGCGGGAAGAAAAGGAATTCCTGGTGGTGAGCGTCGAGGATAATGGTCCGGGCATAGAGAAAGAAGAGAAAGTGTTGCTGTTCAGCCCCTATTACAGAGCAGGGCAGGAGAAGCATCGCTTTGCTGGATTGGGGTTGGGATTGGCATTATGCAAGGAGATTGTGGAGCTTCATGGAGGACGGATATGGGTGGAGAGCGAGAAAGGGAGAGGATGTAACTTTAGTTTCTCGTTGCCTATAGGAGTTTTTAGCAAAAAGGCGGATAGAAAAGATTGATGAGATTTCTTGTTATTGATGATGATCGCGGGATTGTAGAGTCGGTTGTCCTGACCCTGCAGGTATACTGGAGGGAGGTTGAAGTGTTGTTTGCTCTTACAGGGGAGGAAGGAGTGAAAATGGCGAAAGAGGAAAGTCCGGATGTTGTCATACTTGACCTGGGGCTTCCTGATATAGATGGTTTCCAGGTGCTGGAACAGATCCGCTCGTTTTCTTCTGTACCCGTTATGCTTTTCACCGTGAGAGCAGAACAGGAGAATGTAAATAAAGGACGCTCTCTGGGAGCAGATGATTTTATAGCTAAACCCTTCGAACCCCGTGACCTCGTGGCACACCTGAAATCGCTGATGCCAATTAAGTAGCAGCTTTTCTCCCAGTCATTCTTGAAAAGAATCTATTTCTGCAATCAGGGTTTTCAGGAAGTCTTTTTCTTCTATTTTTTTCGTTGCCTCGCCTTTTTTAAATATAATACCGTTTCCCTTGCCGCAGGCGATACCGATATCGGCATCTCTGGCTTCTCCCGGCCCGTTGACCACGCAGCCCATAATCGCCACTTTGAGAGGGCGGTTTATTTTTTCCAGGTATTTATCGACGGCTTCGGCCAGAGGAAGAATATCCACCTGAGTTCTGCCGCAGGTGGGGCAGCTTACCAGCGTTGGCCCGTATTCCCTTAGCTTCAGGGTTTTCAAGATTTCGTAAGCAGCGCGTATCTCCTGGCAGGGGTGAGCAGTGAGGGAAACGCGAATAGTATCGCCTATTCCTTGATGTAGAAGTATGCCGATACCGGTTGCGCTGCGTATAGTTCCCGACCATGCCGTTCCGGCTTCGGTGATGCCAATATGTAGGGGATAAGATGTTTCTTGAGCTATTGCCGTGTAAGCCTGCACTGTGGTGGGAACATCGAAGGATTTGAGGGAGATTTTGATCAGGTTGAAGTCTAAAGATTCCAGAAAAGCTACCTGCTTGAGAGCCATATCCACCATGCGTTTGCACAGGGAAGAGTCAGGTTCGAATTTTGCCGGCAGGCTGCCAGCGTTTACTCCGATGCGGATGGGAACCACTCTTTCTTTGGCAATTGCTACAACGCGGGCTATTTGCTCGGGATTAGCGATGTTCCCCGGGTTAAGGCGCAGGCCTTCAACTCCTGCTTCCAGCGCAAGCAAGGCGAGGCGATAATCAAAATGTATATCGGCAATCAAGGGAACAGAGATGTTCTGCTTAATGGTGGTAATCGCTGCGGCTGCTTCCCGGTCGGGCACTGCCACCCGCACTATTTCGCAGCCGCATTCCTCCATTTGCTTGATTTGTTTGATGGTAGCGCATGTGTCGCGGGTGTCGGTCTTGGTCATAGATTGGACTACAACAGGAGCATTGCCGCCGACCGTTATGTTACCGATTTTCAGAGGAATAGAAACTCTGCGTGTCATAATCCAAACCCGGCGCCGTTTACGAGGCGCATAATGTCGCTAAAAGTTATCATAATCACCATTGTTATCAGGAGAGCGGTGCCAATAGTTTGTGCCAGCCGTACACTGCGGGCGGGAAGGCGTCTCCCCCTCCGGGCTCCCTCGATGATAGCTATCAGCATCCCTCCTCCGTCCAGGGGTGGAATGGGAAAGAAGTTGAAAAGGCCTATTCCCAGGCTGATGATGCTGGCCATAAAAATGGCGCTGCCAAAGCCAGAAGAATTTAGTACTTCAACCGTTAGCTGCCCGGCTCCTATAGGGCCCACCAGCGCATCTCCGGGATTACTTTTTAATTCGGGGATAGATGCTACTATCATAACCGGTAAATTGATGATGAAACTTCCTCCCATCTGCAGGGATTTCCATGCCGAGAGGCGCTGCTGCTCAAACAGGAATACCCCTAAGGATGGTGCTCCCGTTGTCGGGCTAATCTCTGGGTTTACACTGGTTTCTATCGATTCCCCTTCCCTTTCCAGGAGGAGAGGTACCGTTTCTGCCTGTGTGATTTCCAGGGCGTCCTGTATATCCTGTGTTGTATGAATATCCTGGCCATTCAGCACAAGAATAATATCTCCCGGGAGCATGCCTGCTTCTGCCGCCGGAGAGTTTTCTATAACAGAATGCACCATGATGCCTTCGCTGACAATCATGTTGACTGGCTGAAAGAAGAAGATGCTCAAAAGGATGAAAGCCAGAAAGATATTGACCAGTGGTCCTGCGGCGTATACTGCCAGTCTGGTCCAGGGACCTTTGCCTGCCAGCCCTTTTGGATTATCAGGGTCGTTCTCACCTGCTGTCTTGACAAAGGCTCCTAGCGGGATAGCATTGAGTGAATAGGTGGTCTCACCACGCTTGACACCAAAAAGGCGCGGTGGAATACCCAAACCGAATTCCTCCACCACGATTCCCCGGCGCCTGGAGACAAAGAAGTGTCCTAATTCGTGAAATACAACTACTGTAAACAGAATTACGATGAAGATAATAACGGAGATGGCGATGTTCACCTATAAAGCTTCCCCCTGCGTTCTAACGTAGCTTCTGGCCCAGCTATCTGCTTGCAATATCTCTTCCAACGAGGGCTGTTTGGTGCAGGTGTGTTTTTCCAGGGCTTTTTCTATCAAGATTGCGATCTCCGTAAAAGCGATTTGCCCGGAGAGAAATAGTTCCACAGCTATTTCGTCGGCTGCGCAAAGTACGGCGGGGTAGGTGTCTCCCATCCTGGCGGCGTCCAGTGCCAATTTGAGACAGGGAAACTTGCTGTAATTCACTGCCTTGAATGTAAGGGGTGACATATTTTCCAGGTCGAGGCGTGGCAGTTCGGAGTTTGCTATTCGTTCAGGGTAAGAAAGAGCATATTGTATGGGTAGCCGCATATCGGTTGCGCTGAGTTGAGCTTTCATGGAGCCGTCCACAAACTCCACCAGGGAATGGATGATGCTTTGAGGATGAATCAATATCTTGATGCTTTCCAATGGCAGGGAGAAGAACCAGTGAGCCTCGATGGTTTCCACCCCTTTATTCATCAAGGTTGCTGAGTCTATGGTAATCTTTTTGCCCATTTTCCATGTAGGGTGACAAAGAGCCTGCTCGGCCGTAACTTTTTTCAGGCGGGTATGTGAATAATTGTAAAATGGTCCTCCCGAAGCGGTAAGGAAGATTTTCTCCGGCTTGCTTTTCTCACCTGATAAACATTGCCAGATGGCGCTGTGTTCGCTGTCCAGTGGCAAAATTTGCACCTGTTGTTGCAAAGCTTCCTTGAAGACGTGTTCTCCTGCCATTACCAGGATTTCCTTGCTGGCAAGCGCTATCGTCTTGCCGCTTCTGATGGCGGCTATGGTGGGGGCTAATCCGACGCTCCCCGGGATGGCCATGATAATCAGGTCAATCTCAGGAGAGCAGGCAATTTCCTCCAGTGGCAGAAATTTACTCGTATAGTCTATTCTGGAAGAGGAATGATACATGCCGGGACGGAACTCATTGATTTGCTCTTTTAACAGCTTGAGATTATTTCCGGCCGCCAGTCCGGCCGCTTGAAATTTATCAGGAAAAGCTCGAATTATATCCAGGGCCTGTCGCCCTACAGAGCCAGTGGAGCCAAAAACGGCTACCTTTTTCAGTCCATTGTTATCCATGTTCGTATTATAAAACAATAACTGGCCCTAAAACCATTCTGAAGGCAAAGAGGGGTTCTCTGGATTTTGTCCACATGGGACCGGTTAAAGGTTGTTATAAAAAACGTGTTGATTTATAGCAGTATCCATGTTGCGTAATAGTAGATAACCGGACCTACGAATATGATGCTGTCGAGACGGTCAAGGACGCCACCATGTCCCGGTAACAGTTTGCCGGAATCTTTGACCTTTGTATTGCGTTTAAGAAGAGACTCAACCAGATCGCCTGTCTGGGCGAATATGCTGATGAGGCAGCCCAGCAAAAGCACCTGCGAATAGGTGAAAGGCAGGGGAGTGAATGAATTTATAACCGCGAAGACAACGACTGCCCCAATAAGGGCACTTAACAGTCCGCCTATTGCTCCTTCCCACGTTTTACCAGGGCTGAGGGAGGGAGCGAGGGCGTGCTTGCCCTTTATTTTCCCTGTGCAGAAAGCGCCTATGTCATTAATGAAAGTCGTGAGAATAGCCAGACAAACCAGCTCCCGGCCATAAACCAGAGTATTCAAATCAATCCAGTAGCCAAGCATCCAGCCGATATAGAAAGCACCTGCTATTGTCCATGCCCAATTATGGAAAGCGTCTTGCCGCGGTGGTTGACATAACAACCATACTAAAGAGATTACCAGAATCAGGGTTATTACCAGCGGTAGCGCTCCGGTGCCCTGATAATGCGGGCGGAGAACCAGTGCCAGCGTCCATATTAAGCCGAGGCAGATGGAGGGGAGCTCTTTGTTGGGGATTAAAGCTGTGCGGTAAAACTCGAAAGCGCCTACTGCCGCCGCGACGGCTATGAGAATACTGAGCCAGGGATTACCGAACCAGATAGCAAAAAAGACCATGAAGAAAATTACAACAGAAGTGGTTACTCTTTGTTTGAGCGCTGGTTTCATACTGCTTTGATTTCTTTCTCTTTATCCTGCCCTATTTTTTCTATTCGATCTACGAATTTATCGATACTATCCTGAACGCGTTTCGTTGCTCCTTTAAGCTCATCCTGGGAAAGTTCCTTATTTTTCTCCAGTTCTCTTAATTTTTCAATGGCATCCCGCCTCTCGTTGCGCAGAGCCACTCGTCGTTCTTCCACTTTCTTGGCTATGAGCTTGGCTAAATCCTTTCGCCGTTCCTCGCTGAGACGGGGAATGGAGATGCGAATGGCATTGCCGTCACTGGCAGGATTAAGGCCGAGATCGGCTTTGAGGATAGCCTTCTCAATGCTGCGCAGAGCGGTACGATCCCATGCCTGTACGAGAAGCAAGTTAGCCTCCGGGGCAGAAATAGAGGCGAGTTGGCGGAGGGGAAAAGGTGAACCCTGGTAATCCACTATGACATTTTCTACCAGGGCTGGCGTGGCCCTTCCTGTGCGTATGGTAGTTAATTCTTGAATTAGACCATCAGCGGTTTTCTGCATTTTGTCGTTTAGATTGGTGATAATTTCTTCTGTTGTCATTTTCACCCCTCTCTGGAAATTAATGTGCCGACGGATTCCCCCAGAATAATTTTTTTGATGCTCTCGGGAGACTGAATATCAAAAACTACGATAGGGATGTTATGTTCGTCACATAAAGAAAAAGCGGTCATATCCATAACTTTGAGGTGCAATTCCATAGCTTTTTGATAACTTAAGCTGTCGAATTTTTTTGCCTGCGGATTCCTAAGCGGGTCGTCGTTGTATACCCCGTCAACATTATGCTTGGCCATCAGAATGATTTCGGCGCCGATCTCGATTGCTCTCAGAGCGGCTGCTGTATCCGTAGTCATATAGGGGTTGCCTGTGCCTCCCGCCATGATGATAACCCGTCCCTTTTCCAGATGGCGAATGGCGCGGCGGCGAATATATGGTTCTGCTACAGTGCGGACATCCAGAGCGGATAAAGTTCTGGCAACAATCCCCTGTTCCTCCAGTACGCCTTGGAGCGCCAAAGCATTGATTATGGTGGCCAGCATTCCGGCGTGATCTGCGGTTACTCGATCCATGCCCATGGTCTCGGCGTCACAACCACGCCAGAAGTTACCGCCACCGGTAACGATCCCTGTTTCAACACCATATGATACAAGCTGCTTGGTTTGCTGTGCAATGGCAGATAATATCGAAGGATCAATAACGCCATGGCCATTACCCTTCAGCGACTCACCGCTCAGCTTGAGCAGTATTCGCTTATATCTGGCCTTTGCCATCGTCCCAATATCCCCTTAAACTAACAACCAAGTTCGAATCTGGCGAATCTGCGTACCTTTATGTTTTCTCCGATATGAGCTATGGTCTCTTCAATAACTTCCTGTATGGTCTTACTGGGGTCTTTGATGGATGGCTGTAACAACAGGCAGGCCTCTTCCGGATTTAGGCAGGTCTCCTCGAGGATATCTTCTTCGGCAATGAATTTAGGAGAAGTGGCGGCTATCTGCATTGCCAGAAGATGGGCAAGTTCCTTGAACTCGTCGGTTCGGGCGACAAAATCTGTTTCACAATTCAGCTCTATTAATGTACCTATCCGTCCACCATAATGAATGTAAGCGTCAATCCTTCCTTCGTTTGCACTTCGGCTGGATTTTTGCTCGGCGATAGCCATTCCTCGTTGGCGCAGCAACGCTGTTGCCTTTTCTATGTCCCCGCCTGTTTCAGAAAGAGCTTTTTTGCATTCAAGAACACCGATGCCGGTCATGTGCCTGAGTTCTTTGATAGTATCAACTGAAATTTCCAAACCGTTCTTGCCCTCCTGCTTTCAAGATCATAAAGTTTTCAAGAGCATCAAGCCTTTTCCGGCTCAAAAGAGTAGGAGGTCATGATATCCAACTCCTTTTCCTCTCCCTGTTCTGTTGATAGGAGTTCCCCTGCTTCCAGCTGGCCATTTTGCTGTGTGCCTCTCCCCTCAATAATCGCGTCGGCTATACGATTACAGACTAACTTGATTGTCTTGATTGCATCGTCGTTAGCCGGAATGGGATAGTCAATATTGTCGGGGTTGCAGTTGGTATCTGTAATAGCTACCACTGGAATGTCCAATTTCTTTGCCTCCGCGAGAGCGATGCTGTCTTTAATGGGGTCTACAATAAACAAAGCCGCGGGAAGCTTTGTCATTTCTTTAAAGCCTCCCATTTGTTTATTGAGACGCAATATCTCTTTATCTATTTGAGACCTTTCTTTTTTGGATAAGGCATCTAATTCGCCTCTATTTCTTTTATCTTCCAGCCGTACCAGATAATCGATGCGGGTCTGTATGGTGGCGAAGTTGGTTAACAGTCCGCCCAGCCATCTTAGATTGACATAACACATACCGCACTTTTGAGCTGCCGCCTCCACAACTTCCTGTGCCTGTCTCTTCGTTCCCACGAAAATAACTTCTTGTCCCATGGCAGCGAGGTTCCGGATGAAGTCGCAGGCCTTATCCATCATAAGGACTGTCTTTTCCAAATCAATGATATGTATTCCATTGCGCTGGGTGAAGATATATTTTTTCATCTTGGGATGCCAATAGCTGGTCTGATGACCGAAATGTACCCCGGCTTCCAGAAGTTCTTTTATGGAAGTATTTTCTACCATTCTCTTTAATTCCTTTGTAAATATTTTAATAAGACAAACCTGCATAATATAGCATGCTTGACGTAGAGGGTGCAACGCTACAGCGCTTGTGCTGTCAAAACTCATTAGAAACGTCTCCTGGTGACCTCACACAGGTAATGCCTGGCCGGTGCGTTGGGATTGGAACTTCTAAAGTGTTGTATCGCTGTCATATTTATTTTTGAGTTCTGATTGTGGCGAAGCAAACAAATCCGCCAGCTTTTCAAGAAAGGATGAGACTTCCTCAGGAGAATAAAGAAAATATCGTGCGGAGATGTTTATGTTTTCTTGCCCTACGTAAATGGAAATGCCTGCCAGTTTGTTTGTTGCTCGAAAAGCATCGTAATCCGTTACGTCATCTCCCAGGTATAGTACGAGCGGTTTGTTTTTGAATCCGAGCTCCTGTACTATAAATTCTATAGCTTTGCCCTTGTCCCAGTCCACTGCCGGTCTTACTTCGTAAACCTTTTTTCCGCTGGTGACCTTTATTTTGCCTGAAGAAACGAAAGGGGCAGTGATGCTATTGAATATTCTGGTGATTTCTTCTATTTGTGTTTCATCCGCCAGCCTGTAATGCAGGCTTAACGTTAAGCCCTTGTTCTCCACCAGTACACCTTCGATGTTTGCAAAAACGAGTTTCACGTCATAGTCTACCCTGGACAAAATTTCTCCGATCGTGCTTGTTACAGGATGCCTGAAGTGTATGTCTCTGTACTCTATCTGCAGTCCATGATTGCCCGCATAAAGAATGTCATTAATACCTGTTTTTTGCTGGAGGTCCTTGATATTTCTGCCGCTTATTACGCCAAGAGTCAGGCGGGGAATTTGTGCCAGCCCTTGCAGGCGTGTTTTTGCTAATTCTGGCAGCGTTGCCAGTTCAGGTTTTTTTGCAATGGGGGATAGCGTGCCGTCGAAGTCACTCAATAATAAGATATGTTCAGCTTGTTTGACCTTGCCGGAAAGCTTATTCCAGTATAAAAAGAGGTGTTCCATGGTTAGCATTATCTAGCGCGGTCTGGATAATTCCAGAAATATGTCGGCGGCCCATTTGTAGATATTGTTTTTTCGGATAATGTCTCTGTCTTTTTTCATTCTGCGCTTTTTCTCAGCCGCCGGCATCTCTATAGCGTCTTTGATAGCTTTGGCAAAAAGGTCGGGGGCAAAAGGGTTTATTTTTATAGAGTGCTTGAGTTCCTTTGCTGCGCCGGTAAAGGAGCTTAGCAGTAATATGCCTTCGTTGTTGACATGGCTGGCCACATATTCCTTGGCCACCAGGTTCATTCCATCGTGTAGGGAGCTTATTATACATATATCCGCTTTGCCTTCCAGCGTGGTCAGCGTGAGCGGCAGTAATGGACCAGGCAGGGTAATTACCGGTTTCCATATCTCGGAACCATGTTTTTGATTGATCCATTCTGTCAAACGGATAATTTCCTGCCCCAGGTTTTCATAACTGGGAATGTCTGTCCGAGAAGGTGTGCCTGTCTGTATGAGTGCCAGTTTCTCTTTGTATTCTGGGTAATCGCACAAAAAACGATCTAGAGCCAGCATCCTCTGAGTGATACCCTTGGTATAATCCACTCTATCTATGCTAATAATGATAATCTCGTCTTTTATTCCCAACCTGTCTTTGAGCCGTTTAAATTCTTCTTCCACCTCGTCTTTTTGTATATCTTGGGAGAGTTGTTCGAAATCTACGCTGATGGGGAAAGGGCGTACTCTAGTCCTTTGCCCCTTCCACGTGATTTCGCCATTTTTGTAATCGACTTTGACTCCCTTGAGACTGCTCGCTGCGTCCAGAAAATTATGGCAATAAGTTAATGTGTGAAAACCCAGAAGGTCGTTTCCCAATAACCCATCCAGTATCTCTTCGTGCCAGGGACAAATACGGAGTTTCTGTGAATGAGGCCAGGGAATGTGCCAGAACTGCGCTAGAGTAGCAGTAGGGTTTGTTTTTTTGATCATGCGTGGTAGCAGCGAAAAGTGGTAATCCTGAATAAAAACCACCGCTTCTCTATTCTGCATTTCTCCCAGTACGTTGCGAGCGAAGATATTATTTACTTTTTTATATTTGTCCCAGTGGGATCTGTCGAATACAGGGGGAACATACGCGCTGTGGCATAGCGGCCAAAGCGCCTGATTGGAAAAGCCGTGATAATATCCTCTAAAATCTTTCTCCTTAAGCCATACTCGCTTCAAAGTGTAAAGGGGGTTATCGGGGGGAACCATTAGTTTATTTTGAGAAGTAACTGTTTCCTTGTCGGCATCTCCTCCTCCATGGGCTATCCAGACACCGTTTATGGCACGCATTGCCGAATCCAGAGCGGAAGTCACACCTCCAACCGCCGCCTGACACTTAATTTCGTCGCCTCCGTGATAATGTATGTACGGCTCGCGGTTGGATACCACAATGATTAGTTGCTCTGAAAATTTCTTTTGCAAAAGCTGGCAGAAATTCTCTTTATTCCAGATTGTCGGTCTCATTTTCTCACATCAACCTTCACCCATTCTAGCACATCGATATTGGTTATTTGTGGAAACGAAACGTGATTAACGGGATCGGTGATATTCCCTGTGTTACAATGGGCTCTATCGGGTAGAGTGAATTTGCGAGGTTTTTGAGATGAATGCTGCAGCGAAAGTGAAACGAATTGGGGTTTTGACCAGTGGTGGCGATGCTCCCGGTATGAATGCTTGTATCAGGGCGGTTGTGCGTTGTGGTGCAAGCCACAACCTGGAGGTAATAGGAATTCGCCGGGGTTATAAAGGATTGTTTGCGAAAGATTTTGTCGAACTGGGGCCCAGAGATGTGGCTAATATTATCCAGCGGGGAGGCACTTTTCTGGAGACTGCGCGCTGTGAAGAGATGAAAATGCCGGGAGGAGTAGAGAAGGCGGCATTGAGCTTGCGGGAAAGAGGAATTGATGGGCTGATAACGATCGGGGGAGATGGCACCTTTCGGGGAGCAACCGCGCTGGCGGAGGCAGGAGACGTGAAGGTTATAGGCGTTCCCGGCACCATAGATAATGATGTTTATGGGTCAGATTATACAATAGGATTCGACACTGCTATGAATACGGCGTTGGACGCTATAGACAAAATTAGGGATACTGCTAGTTCTCTGCAGCGCCCTTTCTTTATTGAGGTCATGGGCAAAGCCAGAGGTTTTCTGGCTCTGGGCGTAGGTATTGCCGGAGGCGCTGAAGAGATATTGATACCGGAAGTTGAGACAAGTATAGAGGCTATCTGTGAAGCAATAAGGCATAATATTGCCACGGGTAAGAAATCCAGCATTATAGTGGTGGCAGAGGGTGACGATGCTGGTGGGGCGATTCAGATTGCCCGACAGGTGGGAGAGCAGATGGGGATAGAATATCGCATATGTATTTTAGGGCATGTGCAGAGAGGTGGATCCCCTACAGCTAGAGACAGAATTTTAGCTAGCAAGTTGGGAAATATGGCTGTGCAGGCTTTGTATCAAGGTAAAAGTGGTTATATGGTTGGCGAGGTGGGTGGTAGGGAGGCACTTACTCCCCTTGAAGATACCTGGCGGCTGAGCAAAGAACTGAGTCCCGGTTTATTGCAGATGGTGAAAGTGCTGGCTACATGAGGTCACGGCAGGTATTTTTATCGGAGATAAATGGATATTTCTGCTGGCTTGGTTGTGTTATCCCAATCCATTTTTCTCCGCGAACGATATTTTTTCTATTGTGAAAGAATATCGTTCGATGACCGGATTGGCCAGCAGCTTGCGGCACATCTCATCGACTTGTTCCCGAGCGATATCCTGATCTTCCGTTGCTACTTTGATTTCTATGTATTTGCCGGCGCGAATGCTGGAGACCAGGCTGAAACCCAGATTGTGCAAGGCGCTTTTTATGGTCAGCCCCTGAGGGTCATTGACCACTGGTTTGAGAAAGATATGAACTTTAGCCAGATACATTTAAGCTCCTCCCTGTGAACAAATGGTAAATCTTATTGTAACGCAGCGTGGTGGCTTTGATGATTTCCTGAGGAAGCATGGGAGCGGGTGGAGTTTTGTTCCATCCTGAGTTTGTGAGCCAGTCCCGGATAGGTTGTTTGTCAAAACTGTCCTGTGCTTGCCCGATTTTGTATCCTTCGATTTCCCAGAATCTGCTGGAGTCCGGAGTTAACAGTTCATCTATAATTGCCAGCTTGCTATCAATATATCCGAATTCGAATTTGGTATCGGCGATAATGATCCCCTTGGATTTAGCAAAGTTCCTGGCGTAACTGTAAATAAGCCGGCTTTTTTCTTCCAGAATCGGCAGTATGTCAGCAATACCAAGTTCTTGGATATCACGCGCTTCCAGAGGCCGATCGTGTTCCGCTTCACTCTTGGTGGTGGGAGTGAACATGATTTCGGGCAGTTCTTCACTTTCCTGCATTCCTGGTGGCAGGGCAACTCCTCCCACCATGCCTTTTTCTTGATATTCCTGCCATGCTGAGCCTGCCAGATACCCCCTGACGATACATTCTACTGGCACCCGTTCTGCCTTAGCTGTGATCATAGAACGTCCAACCAGGTAGTCGGGGTAATCTTGTGCCGGTTGCCCGGGCTTAGTTTTGTCTGCCTCACGCAATACACCCAGGCTATCTACCATTTCGGCTAGATGATTGGTCAATATATGAGCTGTTCTTTCAAACCAGAAAGCGGATATTTGATTGAGGATCGCTCCCTTGCCAGGTATGCCGCAGGGCAATACAACATCAAAAGCGGATATACGATCAGTGGAGACTATGAGTAATTTATTATCCAGTTCGTAAACATCCCGCACTTTTCCCTGCCGATATAAAGGCAAGGGCAGACGGGTCTCTACCAGAACGGTTGTGCTTGTATTACTAGCTGACAATCGGTGCCTCCTCCATGTTCTTTTGTGGGATTTCTCTTGGTGTGATTAGGTTTAGCCTCTTAAAAATATCGTCCACGTGTTTTAAATACTGATCATAACTGAAGATGGACGCCAGTTCGTTTTTGTTCAGATGGGCAGTTACCTTGCTGTCAGCTTCCAGAAGAGGCAGGAAGCCAATCTTTTCCTGCCATGCGCGCATGGCGTTATCCTGCACTATTTCATAAGCCTCCTTGCGGCTCATGCCTTTGTCAATGAGTGAGAGTAGGACTTTCTGCGAGAATATGAGTCCTTTAGTGCATTCGAGATTACGGCGCATGTTGTCGGGGTAAACTTTGAGGTCCTGCATTACCGTTGTGAATATAGACAACATGTAGTCCAGTGCCAAACAGCTGTCAGGTAAAATAATGCGCTCAGCGGATGAATGGCTGATGTCGCGCTCGTGCCATAGAGCGATATTTTCCATTGATGTTAAGGCGTACCCTCTTATTAACCTGGCCAGCCCGCAAATACGCTCGCATAGTTCAGGGTTACGTTTGTGAGGCATTGCTGACGAACCTGTTTGCCCTATCCGGAAAGGCTCTTCCGCTTCCAGGATTTCTGTGCGTTGCAGCCCCCTGATTTCGGTAGCAAACTTTTCCAGGGAGCTGGCAATGAGAGCCAGCGTTGTTACGAACTGAGCGTGTCGGTCACGCTGAATAATCTGGCTTGATATCGGCGCAGGCACGAGCCCCAGTCTCTGGCAAATTAGTTCCTCCGCTTTCGGCGGCACTGTAGCGTATGTGCCGACGGCCCCTGAGCTCTTTCCTACCGAGATAATTTTCTTTGCCTCGGCCAGCCTCGTAGCATGACGCTTCATTTCTTCGGACCAGAGGGCCATTTTTAGCCCGAAGGTGGTGGGCTCGGCGTGTACTCCATGGGTTCTTCCAATCATGGCGGTATGCTTATACTCAATAGCTTTATTTTCAAGGGTAGGGATGATAATTGCCAAGTCTTCTTCCAGGATGGAAGCCGCCTCTACAAGTTGCAAGCTCAAAGCAGTGTCCATTATATCCGATGACGTTAGTCCCAGATGAATGAAACGCGATTCTTCCCCGAGGCTTTCGGCGACCGAACTGGTGAAAGCGGTCATATCATGATGAGTTACTTCCAGAAAGGCAGCGATCCGCTCTTTGTCATAAGTTGCCTTTCTGATTTTCGGCATAACCTCGCGGGGAATCCGTCCCAATTCAGCCCATGCTTCGCAAGCAACTATTTCTATCTGCAGCCATTTATCGAACTTGTTTTCTGCAGACCATATTCTTTTCATCCGCGGCCTGGAATAACGCTCAATCATAATTGTCCCCCTGCAAGCTGCTCTCTGTATACCCGGTAGGCTTGCTTGATCTCGTCATACTTCGTTCCCAGGATCTGGGCGGCAAACAGGGCGGCGTTTTTGGCTCCACTGGTTCCAATGCCCATGCAGGCTACAGGCACTCCTGCAGGCATCTGGCTTATGGAAAATAGAGCATCCAGGCCTTTAAGTTCACTGGTTGGCAATGGTACTCCGATTACAGGAAGCATAGTCCAACTGCTTAATACACCTGGTAAATGAGCGGACATGCCTGCAGCGGCAATGATTACCTCTATTCCTCTTTCAACGGCCTTGAGCCCGTATTCTCTCACTTTTTCCGGATTTCTGTGAGCCGAGAT
Organism: Dehalococcoidia bacterium; assembly: GCA_030612165.1. Taxonomy (GTDB): domain Bacteria; phylum Chloroflexota; class Dehalococcoidia; order GIF9; family AB-539-J10; genus UBA6803. The sequence continues at coordinate 1,159 of JAUWOK010000007.1, read as the reverse complement.
AATGGAAAGCTGGTAATCTATATCCAGCTTTTTCATCATGTCCAGCGCGGGTTGTATTAATTCAGTGTCGGTTTTGCTTCCCAGAACTACTCCTACCAGTGCCATTACGCTATCTCCCTGAGGGCGATATCTTTACGGTAATTACAGCCCTCGAAATGAATTTTGGGCAAGTTGCGGTAAACCTTATCACGCGCCTCGGCTATATTCCTGCCTGTTCCTACTATGGTGAGTACTCTTCCTCCGTTAGTGCAGATTGTCCCGCATTCATTCAATTTAGTCCCGGCGTGGAAAACCATAATATCTTCATCTACGCTATCCAGACCGTGTATGGGAAATCCTGTTCTATAATTTCCCGGGTAACCTGCCGAAGCCATTACTACTCCGACGCAGGCCTCCTGGCTCCATTCCAAATCTATCTGATCCAGCTTATTTTCAATTACTGCCTGACATATGTCCACCAAGTCAGTTTTCAAAAGAGGCAGAATAGACTGAGTCTCGGGGTCGCCAAAACGAGCATTGAATTCCAATGTTGAAAGGTTTCCTTCCGCGAGGATTAAGCCGGCGTAAAGTACTCCCTTGTACAAAATACCTTCGTTGTCCATTGCCTTGACTGCTGGAGCTAAAACATGGTTGACGGCTTCCTCTTTCATCTGAGAAGAGAAAAAAGCGGGAGGGCAATAACTGCCCATGCCACCGGTATTGGGTCCATGGTCGTCATCATATATTTTCTTGTAATCACAGGTGGGTGGCATGGGTAAGATCGTTTTGCCGTCTGTGAAAACAATCATGCTTACTTCTCTGCCGTTGATATATTCCTCAATCACTACTTTTTCTCCCGCAGTGCCGAAAATTCGGGAGTTCATGACAGCATGCAGTGTTTTGTCAGCGGCTTCCAAGGAATCAACAATTATTACACCTTTGCCGGCGGCCAGTCCATCTGCCTTGATGACGAGGGGGAGAGAATGTTGCCGGACATAGTTACGGGCTTCCGTGTAAGAAGAGCAAGTGGTGCCTTTGGCTAGCGGGATGCCGTATTTTTGCATCAGTTTTCTTGCGAACACCTTGCTCGCTTCTATCTGTGAAGCGGCCATGGTGGGGCCGAAAACTGAAATCCCCAGGTTGTTGAAGTGATCCACTATACCAGAAGCTAGAGACGATT
>JAUWOK010000091.1 GCA_030612165.1 Dehalococcoidia bacterium | reverse complement strand
TGAAGAAGTGATTGAGGAAATTAAGAAATCGGGTCTCAGGGGGAGGGGTGGTGCCGGGTTCCCCACCTGGCTTAAATGGCAATTTTGCAATAAGTCTCCTGGTGAAGAGAAGTACCTGGTTTGCAATGCGGATGAGGGCGATCCCGGAGCGTTCATGAATCGTTCGGTCCTGGAGGGAGACCCTCATGCAGTCCTGGAAGGCATGCTCATCGCCGCTTACGCCACAGGAGCAACTCATGGCTATATTTATTGCCGGGCAGAATATCCACTGGCATTGAAGCGATTGGATATTGCTATGCGTAAGATGAAGGAATATGGTCTTCTCGGCGAGAATATTCTTGGTACGGGTTTTCATTTTGATTTGAAGATTAAGGAAGGCGCCGGCGCCTTTGTTTGTGGAGAAGAAACGGCATTAATGGCCTCTATTGAAGGAGAGAGGGGCATGCCGCGTCCCCGTCCTCCTTTCCCTGCTCAGGCTGGTCTCTGGGGCAAACCTACCAATATCAATAACGTGGAGACAATTGCAACCGTAGCCGCGATAATGCAAAAGGGAGCAGGCTGGTATGCGCAGTATGGAACAGAGAAGAGCAAGGGGACCAAGACGTTTGCCCTGGCAGGCAAGGTAAAAAGGACAGGGCTTATTGAAGTTCCTCTGGGAATTACCCTCAGGGAGATTGTTTATGATATCGGTGGCGGCATCGCTGACGACAGGGAGTTTAAGGCTGTACAGACCGGGGGGCCTTCGGGGGGATGTCTTTCTGCGGAACAGCTCGACCTTCCTGTGGATTACGAAACTTTGGCCCAAGCCGGTTCCATCATGGGTTCAGGGGGCATGATTGTTGCTGATGAGGACACCTGTATAGTTGATTTTACGCGATTCTTCCTCACTTTTACTCAGGCTGAGTCCTGTGGTAAATGTGTTCCTTGTCGTGTCGGGACGAGGCAGATGCTGGATATTCTTGATCGTATAACCAAGGGAGAGGGGAGAGAGGAAGATATCGATAAATTGTACCAGCTTGCTGAAACGGTCAGGGATGGTTCACTTTGTGCTCTGGGGGGGACAGCACCGAACCCGGTATTGACCACGCTCCGCTACTTTCTTGACGAATACGAGGCGCATATCAAGCAGAAGCGTTGCCCGGCGTTAGTTTGCAAAGCACTTGTTTCTTACTATATTGATCCGGATAAGTGTCAGGGATGTATGCTTTGCGCCAGGAATTGTCCCGTGGAGGCGATTCGAGGTGGTAAGCGCATGGTGCATGTTATTGACCAGGAAAAGTGCATCAAGTGTGGCAATTGCCTCGATGTTTGCCCTCCTCGTTTTGGAGCCGTGCGCAAGGTTTCGGGAGAAAAAATTGAAGTGCCCGATGAGCCGACCCCGGTGGTCTCTGCGAAATAGCGAGTTGCTAATGTAAAGGAGAGAAGGAATGGATACAGTTACTTTGTTTATTGACGGCAGGGAAGTTAAAGTAAAAAAGGGAAGTACGGTCCTGGAGGCGGCCAGAGAGGCCGGTATTTATATTCCTTCGCTTTGTTATCATCCAGATTTATCACCGTTTGGCGCCTGTCGCCTGTGTATCGTGGAGATTGAAAAGATGCGGGGCTTTCCTCCTTCCTGTACCACTCCTGTAGCTGAGGGAATGGTGGTGCGTACCAATACCTCAAAGTTACAGAAATTGCGGCGTGACATACTGGAGCTGACCCTAACCGAGCATCCATATACTTGTTTGACCTGCGAGGAGAATCTTGGTTGCGAGTTGCAACAGGTAGCACAATATATCGGGCTGAAAGAAGTTTCTTTGCCGGGTATCCATAAGGAAATCCCCATTAAAGAGGAAGGGCCTCTTTTTGTGCGGGATTATAACTTGTGCATTCTCTGTGGCAGGTGTGTCAGAGCTTGCCAGGAATTGCGAGGGGTAGGAGCCATAGCCTTTACTTTCCGCGGCAAGCAGTCGCTTATCGGCACGGCCTTTGATCGACCGCTCGAGGATTCCGGGTGCAAGTTTTGCACTGCCTGCGTGGAGGTTTGTCCTACGGGTGCCTTGAGAGATAAAGAGGGAAGGTGGAAAACCGAGGAAGAGAAAGAGGCGACTCTTGTTCCCTGTAAGCCTGCCTGTCCTGCGGGTGTTGATGTTCCCCGTTATGTAGCGCTTATTGCCCGGGGCAAGTTTGCGGAAGCAGTCGCCGTTATCAGGGAGAAGGTTCCTTTTCCCGGGGTTTTAGGGCGCGTTTGTATTCATCCTTGTGAAGAAGCTTGCCGACGGGGTCAGGTTAATGAGCCTATTGACATAAGAATTCTCAAGCGTTTTGCTGCCGACCGTGATAATGAATTGTGGAAAGAGAGAGCGTTGAAAGCGCCGGCCACGGGCAAGAAAGTGGCTGTTGTTGGCGCAGGGCCTGCGGGCCTGACCGCCGCATACTATCTGGCCAAACTTGGCCACGGTGTAACAGTGTTTGAGGAATTGCCCGAACCCGGAGGCATGATGAAAGTTGGTATTCCCGATTATCGTTTACCAACGGAAGTGCTGAGAGCCGAGATTGCGGAGATAGAGTCCGCGGGTGTGGAGATCAGGACTGACACCAGAGTGGAATCGCTGGATGAACTGTTTAACTCTGGCTATCAGGCTGTGTTTCTGGGGCTGGGAGCCCACGGATGTGCTAGTTTGAGGGTGGAAGGGGCGGCTTTGTTAACCTTGATATTTCTGATTTGCATGCCTTTATTGTTTACAGTG
>JAUWOK010000076.1 GCA_030612165.1 Dehalococcoidia bacterium | reverse complement strand
GTTGAGGACATGCGTGGTATTGTGCGGCGAGCCTTGCAGTTATTCCCCCGCGAGAAATTCTGGTTGAATCCGGATTGCGGGTTGAAAACCAGAAAATGGGAGGAAGTAAGTTCCACACTGCAGAATATGGTAACTCTGGCGAAAGAGTTAAGGGCAGGAAAAATTTAAGAGGCCAGGAATAATATCTGAGGGATTATCTCTGCTTTCCCCATAGCCATTATATGTACTCCGTCGCAGATGTTTTTCTCTCTCAGGTGACGGATCGTGCGGGCGGCTATCTTTATTCCCGTTGCGGAGGCCTCTTTCTTCGAAGAAGCACCCAGTTCTTTGATCAGTTCCTCGGGAACATTGATTCCAGAGACGTAGTTGTTCAGGAATCGCCCCATGTTTGCCGAGGTCAGAGGCATGATGCCTGCTAGAATTTTCACAGGGTACTTCCGCGCCATGTTCATGAATTTCTCGAACCTGTCCAGGTCGTAAATGACCTGTGTTTGCACGAACTCAATTCCGGCCGCTACCTTTTTTCCCAGGGTAGCAACCTGAGCTTCAATGGGATCAGATTCGGGGGAAATGGCAGCGCCGGTGCAAAAATTCACTGCGCTATCTAGTTTATTCCCTGCCGAGTCATTCCCTTGCTTCATGTGCTCTATTATTTGCAAAAGGCCAACGGAGTCTATATCGAAAACGGGAGCGGCATCAGGATGGTCGCCACTGCCTATGGGATCGCCGGAAAGGCAGAGAACATTATGTATACCCAGAACACTGGCACCCAGTAGCTCGGCTTCCAGGGCCAGGCGATTTTGGTCCCGGCAGGTGAGCTGCAGAATAGCTTCTCCCCCTCTTTCCTGAACGAGGTGACAGGCAGCCATGGAAGATAGCCGCATTATCGCTCTGGGGTTGCTGGTGACATTAAGGCCGTCGGTTATATCTTTGAGTAGATCCACATGGTGGAGTATCGCGCTGGTATCTGTTCCCTTGGGGGGTTCAATTTCCGCGGTAACGATAAAATCGTCTGACGCCAATGCTTCTCGAAAAGGTCTTTTTGACATTAGTCTCTCGCTGTCCTGGTCATATAACTATGAGGGTATATATCATAAATGGGACTGTAGAGTAAAGCTGTGCTAATGTGTATGCGTAGCACAGAATCCGTGGAGTTCTGCTAAACTATCTGCGATTGCAGACGGGAATATGAGAGCGCTTGTGCAAGGATAAACGCAAAGAGAGGGAGAGAAATGTCTGCCAGAACTATTGATGGCAACAAAATAGCCGGTGAAGTGTATTCTCAGGTGGAAGAGGATATCCGCAAGCTCAAGGATAAGGGAGTAACTCCCGGGTTAGGAGTGATTCTTGTGGGTGGGAATCCTGCTTCGCTTTCCTATGTGAAAAGCAAAGAGAAAAAGTGTGTAGGGTTAGGCATTTATGAAAGAACAGTACGGCTATCAGCGAACGCTTCTGAAGCTGAGATTTTGCGAGCTGTCGATGAATTCAACAGTGATACCAATATTCATGGCGTACTGGTGCAATTACCTTTGCCTCGGCATATTTCCCCGGAAAGGGTTATTGAACGTATTTGTCCTGAGAAAGATGTAGATGGCCTGCATCCTGTCAATATGGGCAGGTTGCTTAAAGGGTCTCCCTATTTATTGTCCTGTACTGCTCATGGCATACAGCGGATATTACTAAGCGCAGGATATGACACTATGGGCAAACATGTGGTGATCTGCGGCCGCAGCAATATCGTGGGCCGCCCACTGGCAGCCCTGCTGCTTGGTAAAGGACGCGGGGCTAATGCCACCGTGACCGTATGTCATACGGGAACGAAGAATATGGCCTATTTCACCCGGCAGGCAGATATTCTGGTGGTGGCGGTGGGTAAACCGCACGCGATAACCGCCGACATGGTAAAAGAGGGGGTGGTGGTCATAGATGTTGGCATCAACCGGGTGGAGGATGTCAGTGTGCCCAGAGGATATCGTTTAGTGGGGGATGTTGATTTTCAGGCTGTCAGTGAAAAAGCGGCGGCGATAACACCGGTCCCCGGGGGGGTGGGGCCCATGACGGTGGCTATGTTGATGTACAACACGGTAGAGGCGGCAAAGCTGCAGGTTGAGGCGAACTGAAGCTAGTGGCTTTGCCCTGTTCCCTTTACAGAGGTAACAACTCCTCCTATAATTGGCGGCAAATGCCTTCTTCTGAATCAAGCGATCTTGTTGCGTTGCTGGAAAAGTTATCCCGCCTGCTTGCTGATCAAGAAACCTGTGGTTATGTCGTCGGCGGGTTTATTCGTGATTGGCTTCTCGTGCGCCAGACGCATGATATTGATATCGCCGTGCGTGGTGACGCGATAAGTCTGGCGGAAAAAGTGGCGCGTTCTCTCCCCGGCAGATTTGTTTTGCTGGATGCGGAGAATGGGATTGCCAGGGTAATCGCAACGCAGGGGAAGAAACAGTGGCAAGTCGATTTTTCCTCCTTTGAGGGGGATATTGAGGCTGATTTGGCCAGGCGTGATTTCACCATAGATGCCATGGCGATTGGGCTTGCTGGGCCGATTTTTCTGACAGAAGGGAAGGGACAGACGGAGTTGGAGCTTGTAGATCCTTTCGGGGGCAGGAAGGATGTCGAGGAAGGGATAGTGCGAGCAGTGAGCAAACAGGTTTTTGCGGCTGACCCTGTCAGGATGCTCCGAGCAGTGCGGCTGGCGGCGGAGCTGGATTTCTCCATCGAGCCGGAAACCGAGGACTTGCTTCGCCGTTGTCATGAGATGGTCGTCGAGGTTCCCGGAGAGCGCGTGAGAGAAGAGTTATTGCGTTTGCTGTGCCTGCCTGGCTCTGCCCGGTTTCTGCGCTATCTAGACGAGTTGAGCTTACTTACGGTTCTGATACCGGAGCTGGATTCCTGCAAGGGAGTAGACCAGCCTACGACGCATTTCTGGGATGTTTTCGATCATTCTCTGGAGGCAGTGGCGGCAGTGGAATTTCTCATGCGGGAGGGTGAGTGGAGGCATACCAAACAGGAATTGCTGGGTTTTACTCCGTGGTCCCGAGAGATAGAGGAAGGGCTTTCTCGGCAAGTCTCTGCTGGCAGTACGCACAGGTCTTTGCTCAAGTTAGCTTGTTTGCTTCATGACATTGCCAAGCCGGAGACGAAATTCGTTGATCCTACCGGTCGGGCGCGTTTCTACGGGCATACCGGGGAAGGAGCAGTTAAGGCGAAGAGCATTCTGGGCAGGTTGCGCATGAGCCACCAGGAAATTAAGCAGGTGGAGACAATGGTGTATCACCACCTTCACCCTGTGCAGATGGCGAATGAAGGGTTGCCCACCCGGCGGGCGATCTATCGTTATTTTCGGGATACAGGAGACAATGGAATTGATGTTCTGTTTCTGGCACTGGCCGATTACCTGGCAACCTGTGGGCCCAATCTCACGATGGAGGGATGGCAGGAGCAGTGTCATATGATAAACTACATCCTGGCCGAGCATGGAGAGCAGCAAGAGCGCATTTCTCCCGTGAAAATTATTGACGGGCATGATTTAATAGCTGTCTTTGGTCTGTCGCCGGGGCCGTTGCTTGGCAGGCTGCTGGCGCAGGTGCAGGAAGCCCGTGCCAGTGGTGAATTGAAGACAAAGGAAGAGGCGCTGGCCCTGGTGAGCAAGGAGTTGTCGGTAAAAAACATGTCTTATAATCATACTGAACAGGGGTTACCCAGTTGAAAAGAAAGAGCATCTATATATTGATTGTAATTCTGGCTATTTTCGGCTTTTCATTGTGGTCAATAGTTCCCATGGACAGGTCGGTCATGGGCAGAGAAGGACTCTCCCTGGGGATTGACCTGAGTGGAGGCAGCTACCTGGTTTACCAGGCTGATACGAGCGGACTTGGTGCGGATGATGACCCTGCTGAGATTATGAAGGGAGTAAAAGAGGTAATTGAAAGGCGCATCAATGCCCTGGGAATCACTGAGCCTGTGGTGGAAGTGCAGGAGCAGCAGGGAGAGTACAGCATAGCTATTCAGCTTCCCGGTGTTGACGATGTGGAGAAAGCCAAGGAGATAATCGGCAAGGTTGCGCTGCTGGAGTTCAGAGAAAGAGATGAAGCTGGCAACTGGATTCCTGCCGTGGGCACGATCAATGGGGAGGAACGGGTTCTCTCCAGCAAATATTTCAAGGAAAATACTAAAATAGATGTGGATCAGTTTGGCAGGCCGCTTCTGGTGTTCGAGTGGGATGAGGCAGGGAAGGAGCTTTCCCAGCAGGTAACCGGGCGATTGATAGGCCAGCAGCTGGCTATTTACGAGGGTGACGAGCCGCTGCGTGGTGAGGATGGGCACGAGATCGCCCCTGTGGTGCAGGAGGTAATTGTGGATGTCGGACAGATCGATGGGCTGAGTCTGAAAGATGCTCAGTATTTATCCCGCATGCTCAATGCCGGCCGACTACAGGTACCCTTGGGCAGCTGGGATGAGCAAAACGGCACGCGGGAATTTCGTCCTGACGTTCCCTATTTCGAGCGCACGGTAGAAGCCACCCTGGGACAGGAT
>JAUWOK010000071.1 GCA_030612165.1 Dehalococcoidia bacterium | reverse complement strand
GATAATGTAAGACCTTATCGTGAAGTCGTGTTGAAGGTGAACGATACATCAATTCGCTTGGAGGATTATATTAATTCGCTATATGTCTATTTCAGGTCATCTGCGGACACGGACCCTTATGGGAAAGCGAATGAAATCGCTGATTGGCTCGCAGAGGAGGAGTTGCTTCGCCAGGGATGTCAGGAACTAGGAATTTCTGTTACTGGCGGCGAAGTAAAAGAGAAAATGCAGGAGTATGGTTTTCCTGACAATGAAGCGTTCAGGAATTACGTCGCCGGCAATTTGCGCTGGGATAAGCTTATGGAGCATTTTGAATCCCTGTTGCCTGACACGACGGAGCAGGCTAACATTCAGGTGATTTTCGTAGAAAGCGAAAAGTTAGCGGAGGAAGTGGCTGCCAGACTTGAAGCCGGCGATGATTTTGCCGCGCTGTTGCGGGAGTTTTCCTATCGCTACGACGCCGAAGACGAAAGCAGTGTGGATCCTGTCTGGTATCCGCGTGAGCTATTACCTGAAGCCGTTGCTGGTGTCTTTGACTTAGAGCCTGGACAGGTTAGCGAGCCTCTTTACGATGAGACGGAAGTAAAAAGTTTTGGTTACTGGCTCATTGGAGTCATTGATAGGGATGAGGAAAAAGGGGTGGATGTCCGTGTCATGTTATTGGGCAGCATGGAGGAGGCGGAGGAAATAAAGGCGCGTCTGGATAGTGGCGATGATTTTGCGGCTCTGGCCTGGGAGTATTCCCAGTTAACTGAAGTGGAGGAGAATGGTGGGGAAGTTGGCTGGATAAGCCAGAGTGTTGTGAGTGAGGTTTTTTATGAAGCCGCCGATGCTCTTTCTAGCGGAGAAGTGAGTCAACCGGTGAAAGATGATGCTGTCCAGGCCATGGGTGGATATTGGATAGTGAAAGTCCTGGAGAGGGAATCTGATCGTGAGCTGGAGGCGAACACCAGGGATCTTTTGAAATGGAAGCGTTACAACAGCTGGATGCAGTCCTTGAGAGAGGAGAGCACTGTTGAGAACTATCTGGATGGAGATAAACAGATATGGGCGGTGGGCGAAGCATATGAGAGGGTGAGGAAAGACATTGGCTACTGATAGAGACACGATCAACATAGGGCTTCTGGGCCTCGGCGTAGTGGGTAGCGGTGTGGCAGCGGCTTTGCGGGGTAAGGCGGATATGCTGGCTGAACAGGCCGGCGTGTCCCTTTCTTTGCAGAAAGTACTGGTGAGAGATGTGTCCAGGCCGCGACCCGGCGAGATAAAGGCAGGATTGTTGACAGACGATGTCCGGAAGGTTATTGCCGACCCTGCAATTGACGTAATAATTGAGCTTATGGGAGGAGAACATCCTGCGCTGGAGTATATCAAGGAAGCCATCATGAGGGGGAAGCATGTGGTTACGGCTAATAAGGAGGTGATGGCTAAACATGGTTATAAATTGCTGTCTCTGGCGAAAGAGTATAATGTTCAGCTTCGTTATGAGGCGAGTGTGGGGGGTGGCATACCACTTATAGTTCCTTTTGAGCAAAGCTTGCTTGCCAACGACATCTCGGCTATTTATGCCATTCTCAATGGCACGACGAATTATATTTTAACCAGGATGTCCCGGGACGGGTTGGATTTTGCGGTGGCTTTGCGGAGGGCGCAGGAGCTGGGATATGCTGAGGCAGAGCCGGTCAATGACATTGAAGGCATGGATGCCGCTTACAAACTGGCAATCCTGGCGGGGCTGGCGTTTCATGTTCGTGTTAATCCGCAGGATATATATTGTGAAGGAATTTCTCATCTTGAAGCCAGGGATTTTTGCTACGCTAAGGAGTTTGGATATGCCATTAAGCTCCTGGCAATAGCCAAACAGGCAGAAGGGGCTCTTGATATACGGGTGCACCCCGTATTTATCCCGGAGGACGCTCAGCTTGCTAAAGTAGATGGTGTCTATAACGCCGTCCAGGTGGAAGGGGACTTAGTTGGAAGGGTGATTTTTTATGGTGAAGGCGCAGGAGCATCCCCGACTGCCAGCGCTGTCGTGGCCGATGTGCTGGCGGAAGCCAAAAACATATGTTGTCAGGAAAAAGAATTTTCCCAGCGGCTGGTAATACGTGACCTTGTTATGAAGCCTGTTACTGAGATAGAAGCATGTTATTATCTCAGGTTGAGTGCGGCTGATTGCGCGGGCGTGTTGGCCCAGATCTCCCGTGTATTGGGCGATAATGCTATCAGTATTGCTTCGGTGGTTCAGAAGGAAAGTGATCCGGCGACAAAATCCGCCGAGATTGTGGTGATGACTCATCCTGCCAGGGAGAAGGCGCTGCGAAAAGCCATTGAGGAACTGGAGTGTTTAGATGTGGTCAGGAAAATCTCCAATTTCATCAGGGTGGAAGCATGAAACAGGGAGTTTTGCATAGATATCGGGAATTTTTGCCTGTTTCCTCAAATACTCCCATGGTTACGTTGGGGGAAGGGGATACTCCCTTAATCAAGTCACGAACGCTGGGCGAGGAGCTTGGTTGTGGCGAATTATATTTTAAGTTTGAAGGGTGTAACCCTACAGGCTCTTTTAAGGATCGTGGCATGGTGATGGCGGTGGCCAAGGCGGTGGAAGAAGGCAGTTCTACCATCATGTGTGCCTCTACGGGAAACACCAGCGCCTCGGCGGCTGCTTATGGAGCCAGGTTCGGGCTCAGGACTATTGTTGTTATTCCTAAAGGGAAGATAGCTTTAGGAAAACTTGCTCAAGCCATTATCTATGGCGCTCGGATTGTTTCTATAGATGGTAATTTCGACCAGGCACTTCAGATAGTGCGGGCCTTGACCGGGAAGTATCCTGTGGTGTTGGTTAATTCGCTTAATCCTTACCGCATTGAGGGACAAAAGACGGCTGCGTTTGAGATCGTGGATACGCTGGGTGATGCGCCGGAGTATCTCTTTATCCCGGTGGGGAATGCTGGCAATATTACGGCTTACTGGAAAGGATTTGTTGAATATCACGGGATCGGCAAAGCTGATCATACTCCGAAGATGATGGGTTTTCAGGCAGAGGGAGCGGCTCCTATCGTCAGGGGGAGGGTGATCGACAATCCGCAGACCATTGCCACCGCTATTCGTATCGGCAATCCTGCCAGCTGGCAGCGGGCAGAATTGGCCAGAGACGAGTCTGGTGGAGTAATTGATATGGTCAGCGACGAGGAAATCCTGCAGGCTTATCGTATGGTAGCTGCGAAGGAAGGTCTTTTTGTGGAACCAGCTTCGGCGGCCTCTCTGGCCGGACTTGTGAAGCTGACGGGGAAATACGATTTCTCCGGTGCGCGTGTGGTTTGTGTTTTCACAGGGACAGGACTGAAAGACCCTGACGTGCCGGGAAGATTTGCTCAGTCGATCCTGGAATTGCCGGCCGATTTGTCTACGATAGAGAAGACTCTCGGGTTGAGTAATTCTTCGTAGTAAACTTTAATCGTGCGGATACTCTAAATAAAAGGAGACTAAAGAATGGCGAAAATTGTTATGGAGGATATCGGAGGCTTTAGCCATCATTATCCCAAAGTGGCAGCTGTGATTACCGCTAGCGCCGGTGGCAAGGACAGCGCTATGGCGGCTGCCTGGCATAGTTCTATCTCTTTAAAGCCTCCTCTTTACGGAATTTCCCTTTTCCCTGGGAGGTTCACTTATGAACTCATGGCGGAGAGCGGAGAGTTCGGCATTAATTTCCTGCCTTTCGAGAAAGCATCTCTGGTAGCTGCGACTGGTGGTTTCTCCGGACGCGACTGTGATAAGTTTCAGAGGCTTAGCCTGGTCAAGGAAAAGCCATTGAAGACGGGAGTGCCCGTGTTGAAAGACGCTTACGCTGCTTATGAATGCAGGATAGAGGATACTCGGACATATGGAGACCACCTGTGGATTGTTGGCAGGATAGTGGCAGTCCATTTCGTGGAGGAGATGCTTGCTGAGAAAAAGAATTTTGATCCTGCCCATATCAAGCCACTGCTTTACCTTGGCTCGGATTATTATGTTTCTGCGGATGCAAGCAGTTATCAGCATGTCAGGAGGGGAACCGGTTGATTGATCAGGAGAAAATCAGACAGGCGACAGCTTCTGTAATCGAGGCTATTGGGGAAGATCCCCGGCGGGAAAGTTTGCTGGATACACCCCGGCGAGTAGCCGAAATGTATGCCGAGCTTTTCTCAGGAATGGACATTGATGCCAGGGGCGAACTCTCTGTGGGTTTTGAAGAAGGGCATCACGAAATGGTGATCTTGAGAGACATTCCTTTCTACTCTATGTGTGAGCATCATCTTCTCCCTTTTTATGGGGTTGCCCATGTGGGTTATATTCCCAGTGTTGAGGGCAAAGTAGTGGGTGTGAGCAAGCTGGCCAGGGTGGTGGAGATTTTTGCCAAACGTCCACAGCTTCAGGAAAGGATGACAGGCCAAATTGCCGATACTATTTTTGAAGTTTTGAAACCTGATGGTGTGGCTGTGGTTATTCAAGCGGAACACCTGTGTATGATAATGCGGGGCATCAAGAAGCCGGGGGCCAGCGTGGTAACTTCGGCTATGAGGGGAACCTTCCGTAGCAAAGCGGTGACACGATCCGAGTTCCTCTCCCTTATCCTGGAG
>JAUWOK010000084.1 GCA_030612165.1 Dehalococcoidia bacterium | reverse complement strand
AATAAATCGCTTTTGTATATAAGGAGGGATCGCATAGTGGTCTAGTGCGGCCGCCTGCTAAGCGGTTACCCCGGGAAATCGGGGTCATGGGTTCGAATCCCATTCCCTCCGCCGGTCCCGGGTTTTCCTATTGTCTGAAATTTTGTTTCAGTGGTTTTGTGAATGTTTCCCGTCAGGGGATATTCCGAACCACGACGTAGGTTTGTTGCGAAGAGAAAAGTTTGTGGAGAGAAAATGCTGGACTATTATATCTGGACCATTGGCTGCCAGATGAATAAAGCAGAGTCGCGGGAGATCGTTGATTGTCTGGATTCTGTGGGCTACAGAGAGGTTGCTTCTTTCGGGGAGGCTGATCTGGTGGTGCTCAATACCTGTGTTGTGAGGCAGAGCGCAGAAAATAAAATCTTGGGCATGTTGGGGTTGATGCAGGGATACAAAAGAGATTATCCTGAGGCCGTATTGGCAGTTACCGGCTGTTTTGCCGGCTCTGATTTTGCTGATTTAAAGAAACGCTTTCCGCATGTTGATCTTTTTTTTAAGCCGGGAGATTATCGTGAATTGATAAGTTGGTTAAAAGAGCGACCTGTTTCTGCAGGAGCACCGAAAAATGAATTGCCTTGTCATCTTTGCCGGAGTGTAGACAAAACCGATTCTTCTTTTCGTCGTTACGTTTCTGTTATTCAAGGCTGTAACCAGTTTTGTTCTTACTGCATTATTCCCTATAGACGGGGCCGGGAACGTAGCCGTCCGTTAGAGGAAATAGTCTGTGAGATTGTTTCCCTGGTCGAGCATGGCACGAGAGAGGTGATTTTGCTGGGACAAAATATTGGTGCTTACGGACATGATTTGCCCGAACGCCCTCATCTGGCAGAACTACTGGAAAGGTTGAGCGGTATAGAGAATTTATTCAGGATACGATTTTTGACAAATCATCCTAAAGACGTAGACGGAAGACTTATTGAAGCAGTGGCTTCTCTGGATAAGGTTTGCAAACATCTGGAAATGCCAGCCCAAGCAGGAGATGATATTATACTGAAAAGCATGAAGCGGGGATATACGGTAAAGCAGTACCGTGAGCTTGTTAGGGTTATCAGGAAACGTGTTCCAGGCATATCTTTGAGCACAGATGTGATAGTGGGTTTTCCAGGAGAAAGTGATGAGCAGTTTGGTTGTACTCTTGCTCTTCTTGAAGAGCTTAAATTTGATGTTGTTCACGTGGCAGGCTATTCTCCCCGTCACGGTACTGTAGCAGACAGTAAATACGACGATGATGTTCCTAAAGAAATCAAAAAAAAGAGACTGAACATGGTGGAGGCGCTTCAAGCTGAGGTGGCTGCTGCAATTAATTCACAGCTTATGGGCAAGACGATGAAAGTGCTGGTAGAAGGCAAGAAGAAAGAGAAATGGTATGGCCGCACCGGAACTGATAAACTAGTGTTTTTTCCAGACAATGACAGTGTGGATTATTGTGGACGAATGATGAACATTGAAATTACCCGAACAAGCCCCTGGGCATTGCAGGGAGCAGTTGAGTCAGACTGAATATAAATAATAAAAGGAGGAAAAATGGAAAACTTGGTTCCAATTTTATTTGTGGTGGCTATCTTTGCCATATTTTATTTCCTTACCGTCAGGCCGCAGCAAAAGCAGAGAAAAGCGCATGAAGAGATGACGAGAGAGCTAAAAAAGGGGGATAAGGTTATTACCAGCAGTGGGATATACGGGCAGATCAAAAGAGTGGACGCCGAGGCCGTATCGCTGGAAGTGGAGTCCGGGGCAACAATGGTGGTTGCTAAAGGCAATATCTTGAGCAAGGTAGATAGCGCTGGTAGCCTGTAAAGTGAGGGTATATCTAGGTTGGGTTTTTAGAAAGCTTATCGGCATAGAGATAATGACAGATGGACAGCCTGGAGCAGATTAAGAAAAAAGTAGGCAAGTTAAAAAACGAGCTTGACGCTGTTATTGTAGCGCATAATTATCAGCTTCCGGAAGTTCAGGATATTGCTGATTTTGTTGGTGATTCCCTGGAGTTGGCCAGAGAATGTGCCAATATAAAGGCAGAAGTGATCGTCTTTTGCGGAGTTCACTTCATGGCGGAGACGGCGGCCATTCTTAATCCGGGAGCACAGGTTCTTCTCTCTCATCCGGAAGCCGGCTGTTATCTGGCGGACACAATTGATGCAGATGCCCTGAGACGGTGGAAGGGAAAATACCCCGAAGCTGTGGTGGTAGCCTATGTCAATACTTCGGCGGCTGTCAAGGCGGAGAGCCATATTTGCTGTACTTCGGCTAATGGTGTTGCGGTAGTGAATAGCCTCAGAGAGGAAGAAGTTCTTTTTGTTCCTGACAGTAATCTGGGACGGTATGTATCTGCCATGGTTGATAAGAAGGTGATTTTGTATCCCGGGTTTTGTGATGTTCATGAAAAGCTCACTGTCTCTGATGTCCTGTTGTCCAGACAGCGTTATCCGAAAGCCAGGGTGCTGGTTCATCCGGAATGCCGCATTGAGGTGATTGAACTGGCAGATGCAGCTTTGAGCACTTCTCAAATGTTGCGCTATGTCAGGGAAAGCGCTGAGAAAGAATTTTTAATCGGTACGGAGGAAGGGATGTTGTATCCTTTGAGAAAACAAAATCCAGATAAAGTAATTATCCCTATTTCTGACGATATGGTTTGTTCTGATATGAAGAAAACTACTTTGCAGACGATTGTTGATGTTATGGAAAGAAGAGATAGCATTGTTTTTGTGCCTGAGAAAATAAGGACGAAAGCACGACAGGCCATTGACAGAATGCTTGAATCAACCTGAGAAGGCGTGATGCAGTATTACGACTATATTATAATTGGTAGTGGCATTGCTGGTCTCTATGCTGCCCTTTTAGCCCAGGAATACGGCAGCGTTCTCATCCTAACCAAGGGCAGCATTGATGATTGTAATACCAGGCATGCCCAGGGGGGAATTGCTGCGGCTACGGGCAAAGACGATTCCCCGCAGCTTCATTTTCAGGATACTGTGCATGCAGGAAATGGTTTGTGCAATTCGGAGACAACGCATATTATGACGGACGAAGCTGCAAGCTGTATTGCTGATCTTGTTGGTTTTGGTGTTCCTTTCGATACTTTGAATGGTGAAGTGAGCCTGGCTAGAGAAGGGGCTCACAGCGCTCCACGCGTTCTCCATGCGGGGGGAGACGCAACGGGTGAATATATAGAGACCGCACTGAGCAGCAGAGTGTATTCGTCGAACATTAGGGTTCTGGAATATTGCCTGGCTACTCGCTTATTGCTGACTGGAGGAAAGGTTACAGGGGTTAAGGCGCTTGATTGCCGTACAGGATTGGAAGAAGAATATCAATGCCGCTTTCTTTCTATGGCAACAGGCGGTGTTGGCCAATTGTTTAAATATACTGCGAACTCCAGTGTTGTTACCGGCGATGGAATAGCGCTGGCTTTTAGGGCTGGTGCCGAGGCCAGTGACATGGAGTTTTTTCAGTTTCATCCTACTGTCCTTCGTTTGCCAGGAGTGGCTCCCTTTCTTATCTCTGAAGCAGTGAGGGGAGAGGG
>JAUWOK010000052.1 GCA_030612165.1 Dehalococcoidia bacterium | reverse complement strand
AAGGTGGCAGTAGTGGGAGGGGGAAATGCCGCTATCGATGCGGCGCGAACGGCTCTCCGTCTGGGATCTGCCGAAGTTATTATGCTTTATCGCCGCACGCGGGTGGAAATGCCTGCTAACGCCGAGGAGATTGATGGGGCGATAGAAGAAGGGGTAAACATTCAGTTTCTGGCTGCCCCGAAGGGGATAAAAAAAGCAGGCGCTGTGATAAAGATGGAATGTTTCCGCATGGAGCTGGGAGAACCTGATGCCAGCGGGCGGCGGCGTCCGCAGCCTGTAGAGGGCAGTGAGTTTATTCTGGAGTGCGATAATGTAATAGCGGCTATCGGGCAGAGGCCGCAAGTTCCGCAGGGGTTTGGCTTGGAAACGAGAAGGAACAGTACGCTTGTAGTTGACGATTCTCTGGCTACCGGCAGAGAAGGTGTTTTTGCCGGCGGTGATGTGGTCAGTGGGCCTGCGTCGGTTATAGAAGCTATTGCTGCCGGCAGGCAGGCCGCTGAAGCCGTGGACAGGTATCTTGGCGGTAAAGGGTCTATCGATGAAGTTTTGGTTGATGTCGAAGAGGATGATCCTTGTTTGGGGCACAATGTGGAATTTGCTATACTTTCCCGGGCAAAGGTGCCCTCCATTCCCATGGAGCAGAGGCTTAACAGCTTTGCGGAGATAGAGCTTGGGCTGGAAGAAGCGGCTGCAATCGCTGAAGCGGAAAGGTGTTTGAAGTGCCCTCTGCGTCTCCAGTTATCGTCGCCATGGTTGCCGCCTGCCCCGGTTAGATAACGGCATTATCCTCTCTGGTCATTTCGCCCCAGTTTTTGCCTTGTTTGGTGTCCACTTTCAGCGGAACGCAGAGAGGCACGGCCTGCGGCATTATTTTCAAAACCAGCGAGTTCATTACCTCTATCTCCTCCAGTGGTACTTCAAAAAGAATCTCGTCATGAATTTGTAGCAGCATCTTGCTGGCTAATGCGCTCCTTTCCATTTCACGGTGCATGTTTATCATGGCTACCTTGATGATGTCGGCGGAGGTGCCCTGCACGGGAGCGTTAATAGCCATTCTCTCCGCCGCTTCTCTTATCTGCCGGTTGGGAGAGTTGATCTCGGGTATAAAACGCCGTCTGCCCAGCAATGTTTGAACATAGCCCACTCTGCGTGCGTGTGCCCTGGTCTGCTCAAGGTATTCTTTTACCAGGGGATATTTCTGAAAATATAGCGATATGAATTTGTTCGCTTCGCTGGGAGTGAGATCTGTGGCACGTACCAGCCCGTAACTGCTCATGCCGTAGATCACGCCGAAGTTGACGGTTTTGGCCACCCGCCGCATGTCGAGAGTAACCCGAGCCACAGGGACGTTGAATATTTTAGCGGCGGTCATCGTATGAATATCTTTGTCATCTGCAAAAGCGGCGATGAGAGCAGGATCACGGGAGAGGTGTGCCAGCGCCCTGAGGTCGATCTGAGAATAATCGGCGCTCAGCAGCAAAGATCCTGCCGGAGCGATAAAAGCTTGTCTGATCTTGTTTCCTGTTTCTCCCCGAACGGGGATGTTTTGCAGGTTTGGCTCGCTGGAAGAAAGCCTCCCTGTTGAGGTCACTGCCTGGTTGAGGTTGGTGTGTATTCTTGCCGTGTCGCGGTTTACCAGGCCGGGCAGGGCATCGACATAAGTTGATTTAAGCTTATTTATCTGGCGATATTCCAACATCAATTCCACTATGGGGTGGATGCCTATTAATGCTTCCAGCGTAGCGGCATTTGTGGAATAGCCGGTTTTTGTCTTGCGAAAGGAGGGTAATTTCAGTTCCTCAAAAAGAATCCTGGCTAATTGCTGGGGTGAATTGATGTTGAACTGGCTGCCTGCGCTTTCATAAATGTTCTTCTGCAGCTCCCGTATTTCCTCGCCCATCTCCAGGGACAATTTGCGAAGCAGGGCGATATCCAGAAGGATGCCGTTTTTTTCCATAGTGGCCAGTATGGAAACCAGTGGCATTTCCACTTCGCTGAAAAGGTGCAGTAATCCTTGCCGTTCAAGTTCATCCGTCAATATACTTTTCAGTTTTTGTACAACACTGGCGACGGCACAGGCTTGTTCAACCAGGCATTCTGTTTCCGCCGCGGGTGGTTTTTTCTCTTTACGGGTGGGTTTGTCATACAGGGGCAATTCAATTCCCAGTTTGTTGAAGGCCAGTGCTTGCAGGGAGAGCGCTTTTTCTCCCAGGAGGTGTGCGGCGATCATGGAATCAAAAGTGAGGTTTGCCAGCTCTATTCCGTGGCTGTCCAGCGTTTTTATGATATGTTTGCCATCGTGGGCATATTTGCTTATCTGGTTGTTTTCCAGGACAGGCTTGAGCGTATCCAGCACTAAGGATAAAGAAAATTTGTCTCCCTGTCCTGGCTCGAGGACTTTCGGTTTGCTTATTGGCACATAGAAAATTTGCCCTTCTTCCAGCGACAAAGCTATTCCTGACAGGCCTGTCGTTTCAACGCCATCGTCGGAATCCTTAATTTCAATGGCAAATGCTTGTGTCGTTTCCAGGCGGGAGACAAGCTCCGCTAACTCTGTTTCTGTCTCTATCGTCCTGTAGCTGGTTGCGGGAGAGATCTTTTTAGCCGCGGCGGGCAACGCCCTGTCTATTTCCTGGGGCAGTCTGGATAACAGTTTGCTGAACTCCAGTTCCTGGAACAATTTTACTACTGCCTCTCTATCGTAGGAATCTGTTCGGCATTGTCCTGGATCCAGTTTTATGGGAGCATCTCTGACTATGGCAACCATCTCCTTATTCTGTATGGCCTGCGGCTGGTGTTCTTGCAGTATTAGTCGTATTCTGGGAGGGGTTACTTCGTCAATATGGTCGTAAATTTGTTCCAGCTTGCCGAATTGCGAGATGAGCTTGGCCGCTGTTTTCGGCCCGATTCCCGGAACGCCGGGGATGTTGTCTGAAGGGTCTCCTGTTAATGCTTTGAAATCGATAACCTGATCGGGCATAACTCCCAGCTTGCGAACCACGCTCTCTTCATTGTACAGGATGGTCTCCTTCGCTGTTTTCCCCGTTAGAAGCACAGATACTCCTGAACACACCAGCTGCAGCATGTCGTTGTCACCTGTGACAATGATAGTCTCGACACCTTGTTTTTTGGCCAGCTCGCTTAAAGTGCCCAGGAGGTCATCCGCTTCCAATCCGTCGATTTCGAACACTGGCAGGTGGAAGGTGCTTGCCACCTGGCGTATTCTTTTCAGCTGACTTATCAGTTCATCCGGAGTTTTTGGCCTCTGGGCTTTGTATTCACTGAATTTAATGTGCCTGAAGGTGGGGGACGGACGATCAAAGGCAATGGCCCAGAAAGCGGGATGGAAATCGTCCAGCACCTTGAGCAGTGTGCTGGTGAAACCGTAAACGGCGTTGACAAGCTCTCCTGTTCGGGAGATTGTTAGAGGCGGCAGTGCATGGAAAGCACGATGTGCGATAGCGTTGCCGTCAAGTATAAGAAAGAGGCTCTCTTTTTTTTCGTAAGCTTTCTCCATAGTCTCAATTTGTGCAAATATTATATACTATTGTTATATTATGTGATTGGCACGGTGTATACGGTGCTGACCCGAAGGAGAACTGGTGAAAAAGAAAGATCTGTTGTCGGTAGCCGATTTTACCGCTGATGAAGTCGGGGGCTTGTTGGAGCAGGCTCTCCTCATAAAACGACGGGAAAAGTTGCCTGTGCTGAAAGAGAAGACGCTTGCCCTCCTCTTTGAGAAAGCGTCTCTGCGAACCAGGGTGAGCTTTGAGATGGCCATGTGCCAGATG
This sequence comes from Dehalococcoidia bacterium, assembly GCA_030612165.1. Lineage (GTDB taxonomy): Bacteria > Chloroflexota > Dehalococcoidia > GIF9 > AB-539-J10 > UBA6803. Next base: position 3,373 of record JAUWOK010000052.1, on the reverse strand, counting down.
AAGGGGAAAGCCCTTTATCTGTCTCCTGAAGAGGTGGGTTTGGGCAGGAGAGAGCCAGCTTCTGACGTGGCACGGGTGCTTAGCCGTTATGTTGATTGTATCGCTGCCCGCACTTTTTCCCACGAGACGCTGCGGCTTCTGGCAGAGTATGCTTCCGTGCCGGTGATTAATGCTCTTTCTGACGCGGAACATCCCTGCCAGGCGTTTACCGATATCTTTACCATATATGAGCGGAGAGGCGATTTATCGGGCTTAACGCTGGCGTATATCGGCGACGGTAATAACGTGGCTAACAGCTTACTCCTGGCCGCGGCAAAGGTTGGCATTAATTTCCGCATTGCTTCGCCTCCCGGGTATGAGGTTGCGCAGGAGGTGCTGCGGCTGGGCGAAAAATTTGCCGCCGCCAGCGGTGGCAGTATTTTGCTGACAGATGATCCACAGCAGGCAGTAAAAGATGCTGACGTGGTGTACACCGATGTGTGGGTTAGTATGGGGCAGGAGGCCGAAAGGGATAAACGTCGGCGCGATTTTTCTTCCTATCGGGTGGATGGAGATTTATTGTCTCTTGCTGGCCGGGACGCGCTGTTTATGCATCCTCTTCCCGCTCATCGTGGGGAAGAGGTTTCTGAAAACGTAATAGATGATCCTCGCTCAATAGTTTTCGAACAGGCAGAAAATCGGCTGCATGTACAGAAAGCTTTACTGGCTAAAATTTTGGGGGAAGGGGAATAGATGACGAAGCCTGTCGTAGCGATTGTAGGTAGGACCAACGTGGGCAAATCCACGTTGCTTAATCGCTTGGCGGGAGAGCGAAGAGCAGTGATCGCCGATCTGCCGGGCACTACTCGCGACAGAGTTTTTGCTTCTACTTGCTGGCAAGGGCGAGAGTTGTTGTTAATTGATACAGGTGGATGGGGGGAGGATGATCAATCTTTTCTGGGTAAAAAAGTCAGAGAGCAGGTGGAAGTGGCTGTCGCCCAGGCGGATGTCGTTGTGTTTTTGGTGGATGCTCACCAGGGCTTGGTTGCTACTGACGAAGAGATGGCTTCATGGCTGCGCGCTGCTGGCAAGCCGATAGTGTTGGTGGCGAACAAGGTGGATGTGGCAAAGTGGGAGGAACACGCGATTGATTTCTACAGGTTAGGATTAGACACGCCTGTATCTATCAGCGCTTATCATAACAGGGGAATAGATGCGTTAAGAAAGGCTGTGTTGGAAAGGTTGCCTGCTCTGCCTGCCAGCTTACCCCGAACAGAAAGCATGAAGTTGGCCATTGTAGGCAGGCCCAATGTGGGAAAGTCAACGCTATTGAATACGCTGCTGGGAGAAGAGCGAGCTATTGTGGATAATGTTCCTGGTACTACTCGTGATAGCATTGACGCCGCCGTTAATTGGGACGGGAAAAAGATATCGCTTGTGGATACGGCAGGCATCAGGCGGCGTGGACGGGTGAAAGAGAAAGTGGAATATTACAGCTTGTTGCGGTCGCTTCAGGCGATTGACCGTTGTGACATCGCTCTACTGATGATCGATGCCACTGAGCCTATCGCTTTGCAGGATATGCATATCGCCGGGTATGTGACGGAGGCTTGCAGAGGCGTGTTGATTTTGGTCAATAAATGGGATACTATCTTGCGTGAAAATAGGGAGGAATACAGGAGATGTTTAAAGCAGGGGCTGCATTTTATGCCCTACGTTCCTGTCGTGTATATTTCCGCTATGTCGGGCAACAGCATAGGCAAGATTTTGCCCGCAGCCTGGGAGGTGTGGCAGGAAAGGTGCAGACGCTTGCCTGAAGAGGAAGTTTCATTGGCAGTGAAGAAAGCTGTGGAGGAGTATCCTCCTTCTCCGATAGGTTTGAGGCGGTTGCATATTCTTCGGGCATATCAGCACAGGACGAAGCCGGTCACCTTTGTTCTTCAGGTCAACGATCCGAAGCTGGTTCACTTTTCTTACCATCGCTACCTGGCGAACAAATTGCGCCGCTATTTTGGTTTTCGTGGCACTTCCGTGCAATTGGTTTTTGCCCGGACGGCGACAAAGCCTAAAAAGGCAACGAGGAAATAGAAAGAGATGATTATTAAGTATGTAATTATACTGGTCAGTGCTTATTTACTGGGGTCTATTCCCTTCGGGTTGTTGATTTGCAAGTTGAAAGAGGGAGTTGATATCAGAAAGCAGGGCAGTGGCAAGACTGGCGCCACCAATGCGGCGCGGGTGGCAGGGGGCAAGGTGGGAGCCTTGATTATTTTGCTTGATGGCGGCAAGGCCGCCGGGGCGGTATTTATGGCTCAGGCCATTGTGGGGGTTGGTCTCTTAACCGTAGGGGAGATAACTTTTCCCTGGCAAACCTGTCAGGTAGTAGCCGCTCTGGCGGCGATGGCCGGGCACAACTGGCCGGTGTTCTTGAAGTTCAAGGGTGGCAGGGGAGTCGCTTGCTTTTTCGGGGCGATGCTGGCTATTTATCCCCCCATCGGGTTGTTCGGTATTGAGGTCTGGGCAATAACGGCGATGCGCAGCCGTTACATGTCCATGGGGTCTTTGATTGGAGTAATGGCCACCTGGTGTTTGTTGATCCCGTTGGTCGTTGCTTACGGTGTGCCTCCTATCTATCTGGTCTACGGCTTAATTGCTACAGGGTTGGTGATCTGGCAGCATCGAGATAATATCAGTAGATTACGAACCGGTGCCGAACGCCGCCTGTGAGGTGAGTTGGGTGGGGGAAGGTGGCTGTAGTTTTCTGTTATGTTGAAAGTCGCTGTTATTGGTAATACCACATGGGGCAATACTTTAGCTGCTCTCCTGGCTTCAAAAGGCATACAGGTGAAGCTCTGGCAGAGGAAAGAAGGAGACAGGGCAGTTTGTCCGGGTCGGAGATATTCTTTTACCTGTGATGTTGAGGAAGTGGTGGATAGGGCTGACATGGTGGTCTGGGCGGTTCCTTCCCAGTATATGAGAGAAAATGTTCACCTTTTCAAAGATTCTCTCGACAGTTCGATGTTGCTGGTTACCGCTGCTAAGGGAATAGAACTGGATAGTGGCAAGCGGATGTCTCAGGTGATAACAGAGGAAATCTCTTCGGACTTGCAGCATGGTGTTTGTGCGCTTTCTGGCCCCAATCTGGCAGGTGAGATTGCTCGTGAGTTGCCAGCCGTTTCTGTCATCGCTTCTATGGATATAAGCGTTGCCCGAAGAGCACAGGAAATAATTGCTGCGCCTAGTTTTCAAGTGTTTGCTTCGGATGACATTATAGGGGTTGAACTGGGTGGGGCATTGAAAAATGTGATTGCCCTGGGAGCGGGTGTGGTGGATGGGTTGAAGTTGGGAGATAATGCTAAGGCTGCTTTCCTTACCTGGGGGTGGGCGGAGGTTG
>JAUWOK010000051.1 GCA_030612165.1 Dehalococcoidia bacterium | reverse complement strand
TACTTCAAGAAGATAAGAATCGGCAAGTCTGAGTTTAAGCGCTATTCGCAAAAAACTATTGGGCGTATCGGAGAGGAGTTAAAGACAGTACCTATAGATGATGTATGGAAAACTCACGGCCCAAGGAAGCAAAAGGTGACTAACTGAAATGACAATTACTGAGACAGTTGTCGAACAAGTCACCATTGACTGGTTCAGAGACCTGGGCTATCAATACCTATCCGGGCCGGATATCGCTTGCGATGGTCCTTATCCTGAACGAGGAAGCTACGTTGATGTAATACTGGAGGGGAGGCTGCACTCTGTTCTGGTTGCTCTAAACCCAGATATACCAGCCGAAGCATTAGAGGATGCTTTCAGGAAAGTGACCCGTCCCGACAGCCCCAGCCCCATTGCTAATAACCGCCAGTTCCACAAGATGCTGACCGAAGGAGTGGATGTGGAATATCGCAACGAAGAAGGTCGGATTGTCGGCGATAAGGTATGGTTGATGGATTTTGCCTGCCCGGAGAGAAACGATTGGCTGGTAGTCAATCAATTCACAGTTATTGAAGGACAGCAGAACAGGCGCCCTGACCTGGTAGTTTTTGTGAACGGTCTGCCGCTAGCGGTAATAGAACTCAAGAATCCCGCTGATGAGAACGCTACGCTAAAGACAGCCTACAACCAGTTTCAGACCTATAAGATGGATATACCCTCTCTTTTCTCCTATAACGAAATGCTGGTGATTAGTGACGGCACTGAAGCTCGCGTGGGAACGCTGACTTCTGGACAGGAGTGGTTCCTGCCCTGGCGAAATAGCAACGGGACAACTGTTGAACAAAAAGATATCCTGGAACTGGAGGTTTTGCTCAATGGCGTGTTCGAGAAAAGCCGCTTCCTTGATTTGGTGCGCCACTTTATTCTTTTCGAGGTAGACGGTTCTAAGATAACCAAGAAAATAGCAGCATATCATCAATATCATGCTGTTAATGCGGCAGTAGCCGCCACGGTGAAGGCTACATCACCAGAGGGGGATAAACGCGTTGGTGTGGTGTGGCACACGCAGGGAGCGGGCAAGAGCCTTACCATGGTATTTTATGCTGGCAAAATAATTCTTCATCCAGCCATGGAAAATCCTACGCTGGTGTTGCTCACTGACAGAAATGACCTCGACCAGCAACTGTTTGATAACTTCGCATTAGCCCAGGACATTCTCAGGCAAGAGCCAAAACAAGCTACTAACCGGGAACATTTGAGAAAACTTTTAAGGATAGCTTCTGGGGGCATCCTTTTTACAACCATTCAAAAATTCTTGCCAGAAAACGGGATTAGATTTCCTCTGCTTTCAGACAGACATAACATTGTGGTTATTGCTGATGAAGCTCATCGCAGCCAATACGATTTTATTGATGGGCTAGCACGGAACATGCGAGATGCTTTGCCTAATGCTTCATTCATAGGCTTCACCGGGACGCCTATAGAAAAAGCAGATAGAAGCACACCGGCAGTGTTTGGCGATTATATTAGCATCTACGATATACAGCAGGCGGTGATTGATGGCGCTACTGTACGCATCTTCTACGAGGGTCGTTTGGCAAAAATAGAACTGAAAGAGAATGAAAGACCGCACATAGACCCTGAATTTGAGGAGGTAACTGAAAGCGAGGAGGAAAATGTCAGAGAGAAGCTCAAGAACAAGTGGGCTCGACTGGAAGCAATGGTCGGCACGGAGAAGCGAATAAACCTTGTAACAAAAGACATTGTAAATCATTTTGAGCAGCGCCTGGAGGCAATGGATGGTAAAGGAATGATAGTCTGTATGAGCCGCCGTATCTGCGTGGACCTCTACGACGCTCTCCTTAAGCTCCACCCCTCCTGGCATCATCAAGATGACGATAAAGGTGCTATTAAAGTAATTATGACCGGTTCAGCAGGAGACCCAGCCAATTTTCAACCGCATATACGCAATAAGATTCGCCGCGAGGCTATCAAAAAGCGGATGAGAGATCCATCAGACCCAATAAAATTGGTCATTGTCCGTGATATGTGGCTTACTGGTTTTGACGCTCCCTGCCTGCACACTATGTACATCGATAAACCAATGCGTGGTCACGTTCTGATGCAAGCCATCGCTCGTGTCAATCGTGTTTTCCGAGATAAGCCCGGTGGATTGATAGTTGACTATCTTGGTATAGCGGACGAGTTAAAGAAGGCACTGGCTGATTATACAGAAGGTTCGCGCCGCGATACAGGCATTCCTCAGGAAGAGGCTGTGGCAATCATGCTAGAGAAATATGAAATTGTCTCCTCTATGTTTCATGGCTTCGACTACTCCAAGTTTATAACTGGCACCCCTGCTGAGCGATTAAAGGTTATACCGAGCGCCATGGAACACATCTTGAGCCAGGAAGATGGAAAAACACGGCTGCTGCAGTCTGTGACTGAACTGTCGCAGGCCTTTGCTCTGTCTGTCCCGCATATTGATGCACTGAGAATCAGGGATGATGTTGGCTTTTTCCAGACTATCAGGGCAACCATAGCTAAAAACATACGAATACCTGGCAAGCCAGAGGAGGAACTGGATTTGGCTATTCGTCAAATCGTGTCCAGAGCCGTATCATCTGATGAAGTAGTTGATATTTTCAGTGCCGCTGGACTCAAAAAACCTGACATTTCTATCCTCTCCGACGAGTTTCTCTCTGAACTTCAAGGAATGCCACATCGCAATTTGGCTCTTGAGGTGTTGCAGAAACTCCTTAATGACGAGATTAAAGCGCGAGCAAGAAAGAATCTGGTCCAGTCCAGGTCATTTGCTGAGATGCTTGAAAGAACTATCCAAAGATACCAGAGCCGTACTATTGAGGCTGCTCAGGTTATTTTAGAACTTATCGAATTAGCTAAGGAAATGCGTGAAGCCAAAAGTCGCGGAGAAAAGTTGGGGCTAACAGAAGAGGAAGAAGCTTTTTACGATGCCCTTGAGGTCAATGATAGCGCAGTGAAAGTATTAGGTGATGAGACTTTGAAAACAATAGCCAGAGAATTAGTAGAAGCGGTGCGACGTAATGTTACTATTGACTGGACGGTCAGGGAGAGTGTTCGCGCCAAACTGCGAACGACGGTCAAACGATTACTGCGTAAGTACGGATATCCACCTGATAAGCAAGAGCGAGCTACATTAACAGTGCTGGAGCAAGCTGAGTTACTGTGTAAAGATTGGGGCAACTGAAAAACAGAGCCATAAAGTCAACGACTTTCTTTACAATTATTGAACACAATCCGCTATTTTATCCCAGCCCGCTTCACAAAATAGCCATCTGCTATATTCTCTCTACCCCTTCTTTTCCCCTTTATCCCCTTCGTATAGCCCTCTTCGCCGGTTCTCATTGATCACGTCGTAGTATTCCTTGTCCATATCTACCCCCTGCTCCCTGACAATACGCTCCGTCATTTCCACGACATGCGAAAGATCCACCAGGTGGTTCAGCCATTCCCGGGAATCGTCCGGTGCTCTCTTGAAACTGGCAGCAAACTCGGCATACTCCTCGGAAATTTTTTTAAGCTGCTGCTCCATGCTAAATTCTCCCTTAATGCGGGGAAACCTGAAAATCGCTTTCACTTTGCCAAAATAACGCTGGAAGATGTACTTATCCACATACCAGAAAACACAGGCCAGACAGAACTGGTTCAAAAGAAAAGCGGGGAAGGTAGGAATACCCAGCCTATCGGCAAAAAGGACCTGTATTGCCGCTCCGGCAAGCCCCGACAGGAGCAACCAGCGCCCGAAAACATAGACAAACCACTCTCTAGAAAACATCTCTTTCCTCCTGCTTAAAGCATTTAAAGACCATGGGAAACCTCTCAAGTATACCTCTATGCTCAGGTCTCCTTCAATATAGATTATAATCCCTTCATAACTATTCTGGCCGTACTTTTGTCACAAAATTCCCTCATACTCTTTATTAAAAGAGGACAAAATGCTAAGATTGGCTTTAGCGGGAGGAGCATAATGTCAGGGCACTCTAAGTGGTCAAAGATCAAGCGGCAGAAAGGGGTAACCGATGCCAAGCGAAGTCAACTTTTCACCAAGCTTGCCCGTGAAATCATCGTAGCGGCAAGGCAGGGTGGCTCCGACTCAGAAGGCAATTTTCAGCTGCGACTGGCAGTGCAAAGAGCTAAAGACAATAATATGCCGCTGGACAACATAGAACGAGCCATCAAGCGCGCCAGCGGCGGGGACGAGGCGTCTAACCTCATTGAGATGACAATGGAGGGTTACGGCCCCAACAAAGTGGCGATACTGGTGCAGGCGCTGACCAACAACCGCAACCGTACAGTGCAGGAAATTCGCAGCTCTTTTATGCGCTACGGGGGAAACTTGGGTGAGGGAGGCAGCGTAGCGTGGATGTTTGAGAGAATGGGAGTGCTCGTCGTGGAGGAAGACACGGATCCCGACGATACCGCCCTGCTGGCAATAGATGCCGGGGCAGAAGATGTCAGAACAGAAGGTGGCAGCACGGAAATATATATGCAGCCGACTGAATTGGAGGCAGTGCGAAAGGCGCTGGAGGATAAAGTTAAGATATCCTCGGCAGATCTGGCTTTTGTGCCCAAGAACCTCGTGGAACTGGATGAGGCTAAAGCCGTCCAGACCATGAATTTTATTGACCGTCTGGAGGAACTGGAGGACGTGCAGCATGTCTTCTCTAATATGGACTTCTCCGAGACAGTGCTGGAGAAACTGCGCGGCCAGAGCAAGTGAATGCGTATTCTTGGCATTGACCCTGGAACCATAAACTTAGGTTACGGACTGGTAGATGATGGAGAAACTCTGCAGGCAGTGGATTACGGCACATTAAGTTGTTCCCCTCAAACGCTTATGGAAAAACGATTGCTTTCTCTTTATACTCGATTAAACAGGATAATCAGCGAGTATCGTCCGGACGAAGCGGCCATTGAAGAACCTTTTGTGGGCCAGAATGTACGATCAGCTCTGGCTATAGGCAAAGCCCAGACGATAGCCATCCTGGCGGCAGCCAGCCAGGGACTCGCCATTTACTATTATTCACCTACACAAATTAAACAACAGGTAGCCGGGCACGGGCAGGCCAACAAAGAACAGATACAGGAAATGGTCAAGCTCCACCTGGGATTACCTCAATTTCCTCGCTCCAACGACGCCGCCGATGCCCTGGCAGCAGCAATCTGCCATTGCCAACAAAACAAACTCAAGCAGAAATTAGCGAGCTGGAAATGATTGCCACGCTGGAAGGAACTCTGGACAGGAGAGGGATAGACTCAGCCATTATCAAGGTGGGTGGAATAGGTTTTGATGTACACATTCCTTCCCTGATCCTGGATAAAGTAGGAGCTGCGGGAGACAATGTTCTGGTTTATATTCACCTTCATCTGAAAGATGACGGAGTGACTCTCTACGGTTTTTCCTCCCAGGAAGAACTGGCTTTGTTCAGGGAACTCATATCGGTCTCCGGCGTAGGCCCCCGCGCAGCCCTCTCTTTGCTTTCCTCTCTGGACGCTCAGCAACTGGTGGCAGCTATTACCAGCGAAAACGCCGCTTTTATCAGCCAGGTTCCAGGCATCGGTAGAAAAATTGCCGGCCGCATTATTATTGACCTCAAAAGTAAGCTGGAAAAGGGCTGGCAGGAAACAGCACTGCCTTTATCGCAGGAAGACAATGATGCTCTGTCCGCCCTGACAAGCTTGGGGTACTCCGTCAGAGAGGCCTCTCATGCCCTCGGGAGTCTCTCCTGCCAGGCAGAGTTGAGCCTGGAAGAAAAAGTGAAGATGGCTCTCAGACAACTGTCTGAAGGATAGAAAACCTGTCGGGGAAAAAGGAGAGTAGAGCATTTTGCCCCAATTCAAGTTGGTTTCCGACTTTCGCCTTACAGGTGATCAGCCCATGGCCGTGGACAGGCTGGTTGCTGGCCTGGAGAGAGGCCTCCATGGACAAACCCTGCTTGGCGTCACCGGAAGCGGCAAAACTTTTACCGTAGCCAACACGGTCGCCCGAACACAGAGACCCGCTCTGGTCATCTGCCACAACAAAACTCTTGCCGCGCAATTGGTCAGCGAGTTCAGGGAATTCTTCCCCGAAAACGCCGTAGGGTATTTCGTCAGCTACTACGACTATTATCAGCCGGAGGCCTATATTCCCAGCACCGACACATACATTGAGAAAGAAACCGACATTAACGACGAAATTGATAAGCTACGCCATGCCGCTACCATGTCTCTCTTCGAACGCCGTGATTCCATTATTGTAGCTTCCGTCTCCTGCATCTACGGGCTGGGTGCTCCAGAAGAATATCATAGCTTCGCAATAACGCTTAAAAAGGGAGAGCCCTGCAAGAGAGACAGCCTGGTACGCCATCTCGTGGATATGCAGTATGAAAGGAATGACACAGCTTTGACCCGGAGCAAATTTCGCATCAGGGGAGACACCCTGGAAATCATGCCCTCTTACGAGGAAACGATCCTCAGAATCGAATTCTGGGGGGACGAAATTGAACGTATCACGGAAGTAGATCCTCTGACCGGCGAATTTTTGAGCAAGCCGGAGCAGACATACATTTATCCCGCCAAGCATTTTGTCACTTCCGGGGAGAAGCTGGAAAGGGCTATAACGAATATTGAAAGGGAACTCCAGGAAAGGCTGGAGGAATTCAAAGAGCAGAATAAGTTCCTTGAAGCTCAAAGGCTGGAATCCCGCACCAATTACGACATTGAGATGCTTCGCGAGGTGGGGTACTGCACCGGCGTGGAAAACTACTCCCGCCACCTGCAGCATCGCCCCCCGGGAAGCACGCCCTGGACACTGCTGGACTACTTCCCCCGCGATTTCCTGCTTTTTATTGACGAGTCACACATGACCATACCTCAGATCAGAGGCATGTATTATGGCGACCTGGCCCGCAAAAAAACTCTGGTCGAACATGGTTTCCGCCTCCCTTCAGCCATGGACAACCGCCCCCTTAATTTCGAGGAGTTTCAGCAACACATCAACCAGGTAATTTTCCTTTCCGCCACACCCAAACCGTACGAATACGAACATAGCCAGCAAATAGTGGAGCAGCTGGTTCGCCCCACCGGACTCCTGGAGCCGGAAGTGGAGGTGAAGCCCGCCAGAGGACAGATTGACGACTTAATTCACCAGATAAAAAGCAGGGCCAGCAGGGGAGAACGCTGTTTGGTCACCACCCTGACCAAAAGAATGGCCGAAGAACTCTGCGACTATCTGAAAGAGATAG
>JAUWOK010000089.1 GCA_030612165.1 Dehalococcoidia bacterium | reverse complement strand
CAGGAACGTGTTAAATCTTTGGCCGATATCCCCGAACTTACCAGCTTCTTCTTCCTCGACAATATCGAATATGACACCAGCATGCTGCTCATCAAAGGAATGGAACCGCAGATAGCCGCCCGAGCTTTACAGGTCGCACTGGAGAAACTGGAACCATTGCCGGCATGGGATATAGACTCCCTGGAGAATACGCTGCGGCCATTGACGGCCGACCTGGACCTGAGCGCCAGCAAATTATTCGGCCTGTTGCGAGTGGCCACCACAGGGCGAACCGCCGCCCCTCCCCTGTTTCAAAGCATGGCGACTCTGGGCAAGGAAAAGTGCCTTCAAAGAATCAAGAAAGCTCTGCAGAAGCTGAACCGCCCACTATAAAAGCATGGGGCCCCAACCAAATCCTGCTTTGCCGTTGCCGCACGGCGTTTTCTTTCCCGGATTCCGTTACTTCTCCGCTTGCTTCGCCCTGTTCTCAACCACCTTCTGGGTGATATGAGCAGGCGCCTCATCGTAATGACTGCTCTTCATGACAAAACTGCCCCGCCCCTGGGTCATTGATTTCAAATCTATGGTGTAACGAAGCACCTCCGCATAAGGAACCAGGGCCTGTATAACATTTTTCCCGGCTTCAGGCATCATCTTCAACACCCGCCCTCTCTTGGTGTTGAGGTCACCGACAACATCCCCTGTAAAGGATTCAGGAATGGTCACCGTAAGTTCCATTACAGGTTCCAGTAAAACAGGCTGCCCCTGAGACAATCCTAGCTTAAGAGCCTGGGCGGCGGCAATTTTGAAGGCAATTTCCGAAGAATCCACCGGATGAAAACTGCCGTCATACAGGGTAACCCTCACGTCAACTACCGGAGAGGCAGTCAACACTCCCTCCTGCCTCACCTCATTAATTCCCTTTTCCACAGCAGGTATATAATTCTTGGGAACCGTCCCTCCCACAACCTTATTGCAAAATTCAAATCCGGTTCCCCTGGGCAACGGCTCCAATTTCAGGCGAACGTGGCCATACTGCCCGTGCCCCCCCGACTGTTTTCTATGCTTATACTCGGCCTGGCCGGGCGCACCAATCGTCTCTTTATATGGAACCTTCGGCGTTAGCAGGTCAACCGCCAGCCCAAATTTCCGCTGCATCTTTTCCTTAACCACTTCCAGGTGGTTCTCTCCCACTCCCGAAATAATCATTTCCCTGGTATTCGGGTCACGGCTCACTTTAATGGAGGGATCTTCTTCACACATCCTGGGCAAAATCGTCCCCACTTTGTCCAGGTCGGCTTTGGTTTTGGGCTGAATCGCCATGTTCAACTTCGGTGACGGAAAATCAATACCATCAAGCGTCAAGTGATGATCAGGCGCGCAAAGAGTATCCCCTGTACCAGAGATATTCAGCCTGGCAACCGCGCCGATATCGCCGGCACCCAACTGCGGCACAGGTTCCTGGCTCTTTCCCCTGGCGATAAAAAGCTGCCCGATACGTTCGGTATCTTTCCTGTTAGCGTTCCACACCTGGGAATTGCTGGCAAGCGTCCCGGAATAAACGCGCAGATAACTGAGTTTGCCCACATACGGATCGGCATTAGTTTTGAATACGATACCGGCCAGTGTTCCCTCTTTCCCGGCTTTAATTTCTTCCTTGCTGCCATCATCTCCCCATGCCGCTATGTCTCCCCTCTCCCCGGCAGAAGGCAGATACCTGCAAATAGCATCAAGAAGAAGCCTGACACCACTGTCGCTAAAAGCAGAACCGACCAGGACAGGCACGAGTGCGCCTGCCCAGACCGCTTCTTTTACAACTCGCAAAACTTCTTCTTCGCTTAATTCTTTCCCCTCCAGGTATTTGGAAAGCAGATCATCGTCGTTTTCTACAGCCAGTTCAACCAGCTTTTCCCGAGAAGACGCGGCTTCTTCCCGCATATCGGAAGGAACTTCCCCTTCTTCGTCAGGAGAACCAAAATGCCCTTTCATTGTCACCAGATCTATTATTCCCTGGAACTTCCCCTGAGAAATAACGGGCAATTGAATCGGCAGGCATTTAGCCCCCAACTCCTTCTGGATCTGCCCCAGGACACGGGGGAAATCCGCGTCGTCTTTGTCCATCTTATTAACGAAGAGCAAGAGAGGAATACCCTCTTCCTCCGCATACTGCCACATTCGTTCCGTTCCCACCTCCACCCCCGAAGAAGCACGAACCACCATCACTCCTCCATCGCTCACACGCAGGCCGGATTTCACTTCGCCAACGAAATCGGCGTATCCGGGAGTATCAATGATATTCACCTTGCAGTCTCCCCGCTCCAGCGGAACCAGAGAAAGGTTGACACTCATCTGGCGCTCTATCTCCACAGGGTCATAATCGGAAACAGAAGAACCATCCTTAACATTGCCTAACCTCTTGATACTGCCCGCGTCAAACAACATCGCCTCGGCAAGAGATGTCTTGCCGGCACCATGGTGAGACAGCAGAACACAGTTGTGAATTTTATCCGATGTATAAGAATTCATTGCGCCTCCTTCTTTTCACAGCAAATAGACAACTACTATGGGCTGTATTATAAGCTTTGAACAAAAGCACACGCAACTGTTGGCATGCGGTTCGAACCGCTTTATGGATGGAATTGACAAGGCCGGCAATACAATTCATACTTTGGTATGAAAATAGTATGAACAGATTGGGAGGTGTATTGATGGATAAGAGCGCAAAGGTGGCTATAAGTCTCCCCGAGCATATTTTGAAAGCTATTGAGAAAGAGCGAAAGGCCAGGGGGGAAAGCCGGAGCGAGTTCTTTCGTCGCGCGGCTGAGAAGCTTCTGAAACAGGAACAGGAAGCTAAAGCAGTTGAAACATATTTTCAGGGCTATCTCAC
>JAUWOK010000025.1 GCA_030612165.1 Dehalococcoidia bacterium | reverse complement strand
CCCCCTCTGCCATGCCACCTCACCTCAAGCATTTGACTCATAACATACTACCTCCTTTAACACACAAATAAGTACCCCTGAAGGGACTCGAACCCTTGCACCCGGCTCCGGAGGCCAGTGCTCTATCCTCTGAGCTACAGGGGCAAAACACCTATGTTAACACGATCATCAAAAATCGACAAAATACCCGAGGACACCGACCATCCACCTTTACACCATCGCAAACGAGCGCGCAGGCAAAGGCTTCTGCTCTTAAAACCACATCTATACAAAAACTTCAGGACTGACGATCCTGCCCTCTATGGCACTGGCAGCGGCCACCGCCGGGCCTGCCAGATAAATCTCAGCCGCAGTACTACCCATCCTGCCCACAAAGTTGCGATTGGTAGTAGATAAACAACGTTCGCCAGCGGCCAGAACACCCATATGCCCACCCAGACATGGCCCGCAAGTAGGAGTACTCACCACCGCTCCTGCCTCTATAAAAGTTTCTATAAACCCCTCCCGCAAGGCACGCAAATAAACCTGCTGGGAACCGGGGATAATAATACATCTCAAGTCGGGATGCACCTGCCTTCCTTTGAAAATTCCAGCTGCCATCTTCAGGTCTTCGTGCCGTCCATTGGTGCAACTACCTATCACCACCTGGTCCAACTTTACGGCACCTATCTGGCTTATCGGTTTGACATTGGAAGGAAGATGAGGAAGAGCTACCTGAGGCTCCATTACAGATACATCGCACTCTATAACGTCAGCATACTGAGCCTCCTGAATTTCTCGTCTCTCATACCCTTTTTGCAACACATCATGGTCTCCTTTGTTCTGTAAAGTGTGTTCCCTGACATACTCCAGAGTTTTCTCGTCCACAGAAAAGATACCCGCTTTGGCCCCAGCTTCAATTGCCATATTCGCCATGGTAAAACGACCGTCCATGGTAAGTTCGCTAATCGCTTCTCCCTCAAACTCCATGGCCGAATACAGAGCGCCATCGACACCAATCTGACCAATGGTATAAAGGATAAGATCCTTGCCCCCCACCCACTCAGGCAACTTGCCACGATAGATAAACTTGATCGTCTCCGGTATTTTCATCCATATCTTCCCTGTGGCCATAGCCACGGCAATATCAGTAGAACCCATGCCAGTAGCGAAAGCACCCAGTGCGCCATAGGTACAGGTGTGCGAATCAGCGCCAACTATAACCTGTTCGGGTAAAACAAATCCCTGCTCCGGCAAAAGCACATGTTCAATCCCCATCCGCCCCACCTCAAAATAGACTATCCCCTGTTTACGGGCAAACTCCCGCATCAATTTTGCCTGCTCCGCGGAACGTATATCCTTATTCGGACAAAAATGATCGGGAACCATGACAACCTTTCCCGTATCAAAAACACGAGGTACCCCCAGCTTCTCAAATTCCTGTATGGCTAAAGGAGCAGTAATATCGTTAGACAGAACCAGATCAACACTAACATCCACAAATTCTCCTGGATGAACTTCTTCCCTGCCTGAGTGAGCCGCAAGGATACTCTCTACTAATGTCACTTTTTCTCCTCCCGGTCGTGCCCTCTGTTTATCATCAAAATGCCCATGGCAATAAACGCTGCAACCACAGCAATCAGATAAAGCCCGGCGCCAGCAGCCATCCCCACCGCGGCCGTAATCCAGATGCTCGCTGCGGTAGTCAGACCCGCTACTCCCTTGTCACCACGGAAGATAACCCCAGCCCCGATAAAGCCGACTCCGGCCACAACACCAGCAGCAACACGCGATACATCAGCTCCCGCAAAGCCCAGGATGGAAGTTACCGTAAACAGAGAGGCACCCAAGGCAATCAACATATGCGTACGCAAACCGGCCACCTTGCCAACTCTTTCACGCTGGTAACCGACGACAGCACCCAACGCCACAGATAAAAGCAACCGCAGTACTGCTTCCAACCAAAGATTATTCAATTCGCTTCTTTCTTCTTCGCTGTCTGTCTCGCAAAATAGCGGTTTAGAGCATTCATATACGCCCTAGCACTAGCAACGATAATATCCGTATCAGCGCCACGTCCGGTATATGTGACACCCTCACTCTCTATCCTGATGAGCACCTCGCCAATAGCATCAATGCCCTCAGTAACTGAATTTACAGTGAACTCTATGAGATTTACGGGCTGGCCCACTATACGGTTAATAGCTTTACATACGGCATCGACGGGGCCTGTGCCCAGAGCGGCGTCAGCTACACTCTGCCCTTCCGGACCAATGAGCTTCACCGTAGCGGTAGGCAAATTATGGTCTCCGCAGGAGACCTCAACATGCTCCAGGTGGTACGCCTCGACTACAGTACGCAATTCCCCAGCAAGCAGAGACTCGATATCCCGATCCGTGATCTCCTTCTTTTTGCCAGCAAGCTCTTTGAACCCGCAAAAAGCACGGTCGACAACTTCATTATCCAGAGCATAACCCAACTCAGCCAATCTCTCCCGAAAAGCATGCTTACCGCTGAGCTTGCTCAAGACCAGACTACTGGAAGGAACACCGACCAGCCTGGGATCTATAATCTCATAAGTCACTGCTTTCTTGAGCACCCCATCCTGATGAATGCCCGATTGGTGACGAAAAGCATTAGCCCCCACGATAGCCTTATTAGGCTGAATAGGAAACCCCATCATCTCGCTGACAAGACGGCTTGTCTTATAAATCTGTGTGGTATCAATATCGGTAACCATGCCAAAGAAATCCTGACGTGTTCGCAATGCCATGACAACTTCCTCCAGCGCAGCGTTACCCGCTCGCTCCCCGATACCATTTATGGCACATTCAAACTGACGCGCTCCTGCCCTGAGCGCTTCCAGACTATTAGCTACCGCCAACCCCAAATCGTTATGACAGTGAACACTGATGACCGCTTCGCGTATATTGGGCACATTCTCCAGTATGCCCCGTATCAGGTTGCCAAATTCGGCCGGAGCAGCATATCCCACTGTATCGGGAATATTCACCGTACTCGCACCCGCATCAATAACTGCTTCCAGAATTAAGTAAAGGTAGGCGGGATCGGTACGGCTGGCATCCATAGGAGAAAACTCAACGTCATCCGTATATCTTTTAGCCCGCGCCACCATTTCCCGAGAAGTATTCAAAATCTCTTCGCGGCTCTTATGAAGCTGGTAAGAGAGGTGTATGTCCGAGGCAGACAGAAAAACATGAATCCGCGGACGGGAAGCCTCTTTGATAGCTTCCCACGCCGCATCTATTGCCTTCGCACTGGCATGAGACAGAGCACAAATTGCCGGCTGCCTTACCTCCCTTGCTATGAGAGAAACCGCCTCAATTTCATCAGGAGAGCTTGCCGGAAAGCCTGCCTCAATGACATCTACCCTGAGCTTCTCCAGCTGCCTGGCAATATCCAATTTTTCCCTGGCATTAAGACTCGCACCCGCGGCCTGTTCCCCATCCCGCAGGGTAGTATCAAAAACGACAACCTTCTCCATCTTCCTCAAGCACTCTTTAACATTAAGTTTCCAGCCGAATTTACGCCTTTTCCCCTCTTAACCATGGCATCATGGCCCTTAGTTTCTTGCCAACAGTTTCTATCAAGTGCTCTGATTCTATTTTCCTCATAGCATTAAAGGAAGGCCGCCCCGCTTGATTTTCCAGAATCCATTCCCTGGCAAACGTGCCATCCTGAATCTCAGCCAGTATCTCTCCCATTTCCTCTTTAACCACATCATCAATCACCCGCAAGCCCCGAGTATAATCACCATATTCCGCCGTGTCACTAATTGAATATCGCATATTACTAATTCCGCCACGATATATAAGATCAACGATGAGCTTCAGTTCATGCAAACACTCAAAATAAGCAATCTCCGGCTGATAGCCAGCCTCAACGAGTGTCTCAAACCCTGCTTTAATCAGGGCAGAGGTTCCTCCGCAAAGCACTGCCTGTTCTCCAAAAAGATCCGTTTCGGTCTCTTCGGCAAAAGTAGTCTCCAGTACGCCTGCACGAGCACAACCGATTCCTTTCGCGTAAGCAAGAGCGATATCCCGCGCCTTACCAGAATCATCTTGGTAAACTGCAACCAGCGCTGGCGGGCCGGACCCTTCTGTATAGAGTTGGCGCAGCATATGCCCGGGACACTTGGGCGCGATCATAGCAACATCAATGTCAGGTGGAGGCATAATCTGGGAATAATGAATGCTGAAACCATGAGCGAACATCAGCATCTTGCCCCTGCGCATTTCTTTTTTCACAAATTCCTTATAAATAGCAGGCTGAAGAGTATCTGGAGCCAACAGCATGACGATATCAGCTTCCCTAGCCACTTCACCTGCATCAGTCACTTTGAAGCCAGCTTCCTTGGCCGCTTTTTCCCCCTGGCTGCCAACTGATTCCGCAACAATAACTCGACAGCCACTATCTCTCAGGTTTTGAGCATGCGCATGCCCCTGGCTGCCATACCCCACAATACCTACCATCTTATCCTTAATTAAATCCAAGTCGGCATCTTTGTCGTAATATATTTTAGCCATGCCTATCCTCCCTTTTTATAATCTTTATTTACTCAATTTACCCAGTATTTTTTATTTAGCGCTCCCACGCCCTCCTCGTGTCAGCGCAATCCTGCCCGTTCTGGACAACTCCTTGATACCGAAATCACGCAAAAGCTCTATCAGTGAATCCACCTTATCTTCTTCTCCTGTAACCTCTATAGTCAAAGAATCGGAAGCTACATCCACGATATTGGCCCTGAAAATATCAGCAATCTGGATAATTTCACTCCTGTTTGAAATATCCGATTTAACCTTTACCAATGCCAGTTCCCGTGCGACCATTTCCTCCTCGGTTATATCGGATACCTTCACCACATCAATCAACTTATCCAACTGCTTCCTCACCTGTTCTACCTGGGCAAAATCGCCAGTAACCACTATAGTCATACGGGACAAATCAGGTTGCTCACTTTGCCCCACCGCAATGCTTTCGATGTTGAAAGCTCGACGGCGGAAAAGACTGGCTACTCTGTTGAGCACACCTGGCTTGTCCTCCACCAGTGTCACTAACGTATGCTTTTTTCCAGACACCATTTTCACCTCCCCTAAAAAGCCTACCCACCCATCTTAGATTGTGCCGCCTCAGGCAACTCCATAACTTTAGACAAGGTCAACCCCGGCGGCACCATGGGATAAACATTCTCTTCCGGTTCAACAACAAACTCAAGAAGGAACGCTCCCGGGTAATACATGGCCTCCTGTATCGCAGAAATTACTTCGTCCTTTCTCCCCACTCTAATACCCGGAATGCCATAAGCTTCCGCAATTTTAACAAAATCAGGGTTCCACAATTGAGTCCCCGAGTAACGCCGCTCATAAAACAGTTCCTGCCACTGCCGGACCATCCCCAAAGAACCATTATTGATAACGGCAATTTTGATGTCCAGCTTATCTTGAACCACAGTAGCCATCTCTTGCATGGTCATTTGAAAACCCCCGTCTCCAGCTACACACCACACCGTCCTATCAGGACGACCTGCCTTCGCTCCAATAGCGGCAGGAAGCTCAAAACCCATAGTTCCCAAACCACCCGATGAAATAAAACTATCCGGTCTGTCATAGAAAAAATGCTGGGCCGACCACATCTGGTGCTGCCCCACTCCCGTAACGATAACGGCCTCTCCACCTGTAATTTCGTAAATTTGTCTGATAACGTATTGAGGCAGAAGCTCATCACCTTCTCTGATATTCGTCGCGGGATGTTCCTGCCGCCATTGAATAATTTGTTCGAGCCACTCTTCGTGCTTCATTTCGTTCACTTCTTTATTTAACGACTGAAGAACCTGTCGCGCATCACCGACAATGGGAACATCTACAGAAACATTCTTGTCTATCTCCGCGGGATCAATATCAATATGAATGATCCGCGCTTGAGGAGCAAATCCTTTCGTGTCTGCCGTGGCCCGGTCATCAAACCTCATGCCAATAGCGATAATCAAATCGGCATTTTGCACCGCCATATTGGCATAAGCCGTCCCGTGCATGCCCAGCATACCGAAACTGAGTGCGTGGTTTTCCGGAAAGGAACCAATGCCCAGAAGAGTGGTAACCACCGCTGTTTGTGTCTTCTCCGCCAGTTCTTCAAGTTCGCTATAAGCCTGAGAAATCACCACCCCCTGACCAGCAATAATAAGCGGGCGCACAGCTCCATTGATAAGCTTGCCAGCTTTTTTAACCTGAGAAGGATGTCCACGAAAAACAGTTTTATATCCCCTTAAATCCACCTTGCCCGAATAAATAAACTCCGTCTTCTCCTCCTGTACATCCCGAGGTAGATCAATGAGCACAGGACCAGGCCTGCCCGTCTGGGCGATGTAAAAGGCCTCCTTAACCACTCTGGCAATCTCTTCCACCCTGGTTATCACATAGTTATGCTTGGTAACAGGAAGAGTAATTCCAGTAATATCTATCTCCTGAAAAGCATCTTTGCCAATAAATGGTCTGGCGACCTGCCCTGTAATCGCCACCATGGGAGAAGAATCCATATAAGCATTGGCTATCCCTGTCACCAAATTAGTAGCTCCTGGCCCGGAAGTGGCCAGGCACACACCTGCCTTATGCTTTACCCTTGCATAACCATCAGCGGCATGAGCAGCTCCCTGTTCGTGCCGCACCAATATATGCCGTAATTGAGGATAGAGAAGCAAAGTATCATACAACGGCAACAGCGCACCACCAGGAAAGCCGAAAATAATTTCAACTCCCTCTTCAATCAAGCTCTCACATAAAATTTGGGCACCAGTCTTTTTCAAAAATCTTCTCCTCTAATCGACAAAAACTGCGCCTTTGCTGGCCGAACTAACTCTATCGCTATAACGCTTCAAATAGCCAGTATTAATTTTGGAAGCAAAAGGAGGCAAGCCCTTTAACCTTTGCGCAATTTCTTCCTGCGTCAACTCCACTTCCAATTTGCACGCGGGTATATCAATCTTAATCAAGTCGCCATCCTTCAAGACAGCTATTGGCCCCCGTTCCGCAGCTTCAGGAGAAACATGACCAATTGCTGCACCCCTCGTGGCACCGGAAAAGCGTCCATCAGTGATAAGCGCCACTTCACGATCCATGCCCATACCACTCAGCAGGGAAGTGGGAGTTAACATTTCTCGCATACCAGGCCCTCCTCTGGGACCTTCATACCGAATAACCACCACCTCTCCAAAGTTAATCTTCTTCTCCAGTATAGCCTGAGTAGCTTCCTCTTCGCTATCAAAAACCCGTGCAATTCCTCGGTGAACCAGCATTTCTGGGGCTACCGCGGCACTCTTGACCACCGCTCCTTCAGGCGCCAGATTACCAAAAAGGATACTCAACCCTCCCGTAACGGCATAAGGTTCTGCAACCGTCCGTATTACATCCCTATCTTTAACAGTAAATCCTTTAATCACCTCGCCCATCGGCTTGCCCAGAACAGTATTCGCTCCGAGCTTCAACAGGCCGGCCAGTTCCTGCATCACCGCGGAGATTCCACCCGCCAGATCCAGGTCCTCAATACGATAGCTGCTTGCCGGGCTTAATCTGCATATATTAGGAATATGCTGACTGATCTCATTTATTTTTGACAAAGGAAAATCTATTCCGGCTTCATGGGCTATCGCAATAAGGTGAAGCACAGAGTTAGTACTGCCCCCTAATGCCATATCCACCGCAAAAGCATTATAAAGAGCGTCTTCTGTGACAATGTCTCTTGGACAAATGAACCTGTCAAGTACTTCCATCACCTGACACCCTGCTCTATAAGACAGCTGCCTGCGCCTAGCCTGCACAGCCGGGATCGTTCCATTGCCGGGCAAAGCCATTCCCATAGCCTCAGTGAGACAATTCATGGTATTGGCGGTGAACATGCCAGCACAGCTACCGCAACCAGGACAAGCAACTCGCTCCAATTCCGCCAGTTCATTTTCACTCATCTTCCCACTGACAACCTCACCCACTGCCAGAAACACAGAGTTAAGGTCTACTTTCTCTAATCGGCCACTGCGATAAACCTGGCCCGCCATCATCGGCCCTCCGCTAACAAAAACACAGGGCAAATTCAACCTTACCGCCGCCATCAACATTCCAGGTACTACCTTGTCACAATTAGGGATGAAGACCAATGCGTCAAACGCATGTGCCCTAGCCAAAATCTCCACTGAATCAGCGATAATCTCTCTACTGGGAAGACTATATTTCATTCCCGCATGATTCATGGCGATACCATCACAAACCACCATCGTATTGACCTCAAAAGGCACACCTCCTCCGCTACGAACACCTTCTTTAACTGCCTGAGCAATTGTCTGCAAATGAATATGACCGGGAACGACTTCGCTGAAACTATTAATTATGCCGACAAAAGGCTTTTCCCAATCACTGGAAGAACAGCCCACCGCGTGTAAAAGCGATCGATGAGGAGCTCTTTCTATTCCTTTTTTTACCGCATCGCTTATCATCACCTTTGCCTCCGTTCACTCAAAAATGGGGAAGGAAAAACCTATCACAGGCAACTGGTACTGTCAATCAGACTCCATCTCTCTTATTTTATCTATCCTTCTTCCGTGCCGTCCACCGGCAAACTCGGCAGACAGATAAGCCTGCAAAATCTCCAGAACGGAATCTTCCTGAAGATTATCCGCCCCGAGACACAGAATGTTGGCGTCATTATGCTTCCTGGCACGCCGGGCAGCAAAAGCGTTGCAGCATGAAGCTGCTCTAATCCCCCTGATTTTGTTAGCCGCTATGCTCATGCCTGTTCCCGTGCTGCAAATCAGAACACCGCAGGCACAATCTCCCGCAGATACCATTTCACCCACCTTGCGGGCAATGTCGGGATAATCCACAGGATCGGTATCGTAAACACCACAATCACAATAATCGTAGCCTGAATTTTGCAGAAACTCTACTATGGTTTGTTTTATTGCAAGTCCATGATGATCACAACCTACGGCTAGATACATTCAAGCATTTCCCCTTAATCTCGTTATCTCTTCTTCTCCAGCGTAAAAACCGCTCACACGAGCCCTGTAAAATTGTTCACAGGCCTTTTCAATCTCATACCGGGGCACAACACCTTCGCGTAACACCACGGGAGTTTTTCCCATAACGCTCACAATAGTAGATTCTCTGCCCGGAGAACATCTGCCATCCTCTATAACAAGGTCAACTTTTCCGCCTATTTGACACTCCACCTCCCCTGCACTTAATGCTGAAGGGCAGCCGCTAATATTAGCACTGGTACCAATTATCGGTCCCCCCAATCCCTCAGCAAGAGCCAGCGGCACAGGATGGTCGGGAATGCGCACCGCTATACCTCCGTCATGGCCAAGATAAGCAGGCAACGACTCTCTCGCGGGCAATATCAGTGTCAATCCACCAGGAAGAAACCGCTCTATCATGAAACGAGCAATCTCCGGTATCGACTGTACAATCGCTCTGATCTGCGAAATATCACACACGAGTAAAGGCACAGCCATCTGGCGAGGACGGCTTTTAACTTCATAAACTCTCTTTACTGCTGGACAATTGAAAGCATCCGCCCCTAAAGCAAAAACGGTATCGGTGGGAAAAGCAACTAACCCTCCCTGACCAAGTATCCTGATTCCTTCTTTAACCTGCGCTGCCAGATCAAGCATTTACCTTGACTGTAGTATAGCACAATGCTAAGCTACGCTAATATTCATCGGTCTGAACATATAAAAAATGGAAACCAATTCGCAAAGCCACAGAATTACAACCAGCGGCGATGTTGAAGTCTCCACTTATCTGGAAATCGCCAAGGAGTTACAGGGAGAGCAGCCTGATTCCGCACCAATTCCTCTGTTAGGCAAGCACGAATGCATTATTGTGATTGATTTTGGCTCACAGTATAGCATGCTCATAGCGAGACGCATTCGGGAATGCCATGTATATTGCGAGATTTTTCCGCATAACACACCCTGGGAAAAGATAAAACTCCTTAATCCCAAGGGCTTCGTCCTCTCCGGAGGACCGGCAAGTATTTACGACACCAATGCTCCTCTACCACTACCCTATATTTACGAAAGCCATTTACCAGTACTGGGTATTTGCTACGGCATGCAGGCCATTGCTCACCAACTGGGGGGAGAAGTGTCTCCCGGGACAAAACGGGAATATGGACACGCTATTCTGCATGCAACCACCGAATCCTCGCCCCTGTTTGAAGAATTGCCCCCCTCTATGCCCGTGTGGATGAGTCACGGTGACCGGATAACAGAAGCACCCCCTGGTTTCAAACCTTTAGCTTATACTGAAAATTCCCCGATCGCGGCTATAGGCAACGACAGCAATATCTTCGGCCTGCAATTCCACCCTGAGGTTATACACACCCTGCACGGAAAAACCATATTCCAGAATTTCGTCCACAGGATATGCGGGTGCAAATGCAACTGGACACCCGCCAATCTAATAACAGAAACCACCGACAGGATCCGGCAGCAGGTGGGGGAAAACAAAATTATCTGCGCCCTCTCCGGAGGAGTTGACTCTGCTGTAGTCGCCACACTGCTTCACCGTGCCGTGGGAGAGCAACTAACCTGTATCTTCATCAACAACGGTTTCCTGCGCCACAGGGAAGCAGAAAGCGTACTGGAAACCTTCCGGGGTATTATCAACATGGATGTGACATATGTAGACGCTACGGAGAGATTCCTTAGCCAGCTACAGGGAGTAACTGATCCGGAGAAAAAACGGACACTGATAGGCGAGACCTTCATCCGTGTCTTTGAAGAAGAGGCCCAAAAGCTGGGCAAGGTGAAGTTTCTGGCCCAAGGCACCCTTTATCCAGATGTTATCGAAAGCACTTCCACTGAAACAACAGCGGCAGTCAAAATAAAAAGCCACCATAATGTAGGTGGATTACCCTCCGACATGAAATTCACTCTCATTGAACCTTTAAGATACTTATTCAAAGACGAGGTCAGAGAAATAGGACTGGAGTTGGGATTGCCACAGGAGATGATCTGGCGGCAACCATTTCCAGGACCGGGATTGGCCATTAGAATCATCGGTGAAGTAACAAAGGAAAAATTGGAAATCCTTCGTGCCGCAGATTGGGTAGTGATGGATGAAATTAAAAAAGAAAATCTCTATCGCCAATTGTGGCAAAGTTTCGCTATACTCGCTAATATCAGAAGCGTCGGCATTATGGGCGATTACAGGACATACGACTACCTGATAGCAATTAGAGCAGTAAGCAGCGACGACGCCATGACTGCCAATTGGGCACAGTTACCACACGGTTTGCTGAGCAAAATGTCTGAACGAATCGTCAATGAAGTTCCAAATGTTAATAGAGTGGTTTATGATATAACCAGTAAACCCCCAGCCACAATAGAGTGGGAATAATAGCAGAAAAGGAGGAAACCATGAACGAGCCATTTAATGAAGAGGAAGCCTTGATCACAGCAAGCGACCTGGAAATGCTCAGGGAAGACCTGATTGGTGAACTGGAAGCTATTAACCAGTATCAGGATCATATTCTCAGCATAGAGAACGTGGACGTTGTGCGGGTTCTGGAGCACATCGTTAAGGAAGAAAAAGAACATGTAGCTGAATTGTTTGAAGTTATCAACAATCTCGACTCTATCCAGGCAGAGAAATTCAAGTAGCAATCTCCGTCAATGACCTGAGGCAATTCAAGAAGGCCTGACGGAAAGAGCATATTATACCCAAATGAACGTATTGGTTATTGGCAGCGGAGCTAGGGAACACGCTCTGGCATGGAAAATTGCCAGTAGTCCCAGAGTGAGAGATGTTTTTGTGGCTCCTGGCAATGCGGGCACAGCCTCCATTGCGGAGAATCTGAATATTGCCCCTACGGACAAAGAAGCTCTGGGCAAAGCAGCAGTGGACAGGCATATTGACCTTGTTGTCGTAGG
>JAUWOK010000002.1 GCA_030612165.1 Dehalococcoidia bacterium | reverse complement strand
TAACTGCATCCGCCCCATAATCCACCGCAATTCGCATCTTCTCCATTTCCGAATCCAGGTCACCAAAATCAGGCGAGGTGCCTATATTAACGTTGACCTTGGTCCGCAGTCCCTTTCCAATGCCACGAGGCATCAGCCCTGTGTGCCGCAAATTAGCCGGAATCACTACCTCGCCGGCAACCAACCTCTCCAGGATAAAAGTCTCTTCCACCTCTTCCATACGGGCCACTTCCTTCATCTGTGAAGAAATAATTCCTTTACGCGCTAATTCTAACTGAGTCATCATTCAAGATCCGGCAAACAAACCTGTCACCTGCAACCACTCCCGCCCCTCCAACCGCCACAAGGCTCTATCTTATCATGCAAGACGAACAAGCCTCAACATTGCCCCCTGGACTAAACAGAGAATATCTCTCTGAAACAAAAACACCTTTGCGCCAGTTGCGCTCCCAGAGATTTACTCGTCTTCTACGAGCACAATCCCCCGTTCTTTCGCCAATACGCTACGGCTGCTCTTTCTGGCAAGATACAGAAACGGCGTATCAATAACAGCGACAAGCCATTTCAGAAAATATGTCGTTCCCAGTATCTGGAGCCATATGTCGGTTTCAAATACACCCCAGAAAGCAATCAGACAAAATATACCGCTATCAATCGCCTGAGAAACCATTGTTGAAAAACAATTTCTCAGCCAGAGAAACTTTCCCCGTGTTTTTTTCTTCCAAAAATGGAAAGCAAAAATATCGTGATGCTGGGAAACCAGGTAAGCCGTCATGCTGCCCACCGCAATCCTCGGCATCAGTTCAAAAATCGTTTGCAGGGAACCCTGCGAAAAATCCGATGCATGGGGAATAAACTTCAAGCCCACCCACATCCACAATGTCATAAGCATCATGCCGACAAACCCCAGCCATACTCCCCTCCTGGCCGCTTTTTTGCCATATACTTCGCTCAGAATATCAGTAGCAAAGAAAACACTGCCGTAGAGCACATTACCCAATGTCGCCACAAAACCGAATAGCTCAACGGTTTTTATCACCTGGATATTGGCAGTAATGACCGAAGCAACTATGAGAACGTAGAGCCCGACTTTTCCAAAACGACGATAAACAAGGACAGAAATCGCTAAGTTGGCAACGATAAAGCCGATCCAGAGCAGATTGTTAAAAAGTACATCTGAAAACATGTCTTCTCTTCCCAATAAATATTATTCAGCGATCCCAGGAAGATAACCCTTTCCGCTTCTGGGCAAGACGTACTCCTTCGTCGGGAGGCCGGTAGCAGGACAAAAAATTGTCACGGAACGAAGGAAAAGAATCGTTAAGAATAGCTTCCCGCATCACAGTCATCAAATTATTCATAAAATACAGGTTATGGATGCTGGCCAGCCTGTAACCTGACAGTTCTCTGCACTTAAATAAATGATGCAAATACGCGGCAGAGAAATTACGACAGGTAAAACAGCCACAGGCCAGATCGACAGGTCCTTCTTTCCGTCTAAAAGCAGCGTTGCGGATGTTGCACCGGCCCTGCCGGGTAAAGAGTGCCCCATTGCGAGCCACCCGCGTAGGCAGAGCGCTGTCGAAAAGGTCAATGCCCGTAGACACAGCTTCCACAATATCTTCAGGAGAGCCCACTCCCATCAAATATCTCGGTTTATTCTCGGGAAGTAAAGCTACCGTTTCCCCGATCATAGAATGCATCAAATCTTTGGGTTCGCCGATACTCAGCCCACCAAGCGCATAACCGGAAAAATCCAGCGCCACCAATTTCTCTGCCGATTTACGCCGCAGTGCGGGGAAAACACCCCCCTGGATAATGGCAAACAATGCCTGGTCGCTGCGGGTATGAGCTTCCTTGCATCTTTCTGCCCACCTGCAAGTTCTCTCTACCGCTTCTTTGACCCGGGAAAAATCATCCGAACAAGAAGGACATTCATCCAGTACCATGATCACATTCGCTCCGATAATCTCCTGAATACGTACCGCCTTCTCGGGCGTTATGAAATGCTCGCTGCCATCAACATGAGAACGAAAGAGAACTCCTTCTTCGCTTATCCGCCGCAAGCGAGCCAGACTGCATACCTGGTAACCCCCGCTGTCGGTTAACATGGCTCTATCCCAACCCATAAACCGGTGCAGTCCCCCCATTTTCTCAATAACATCCATGCCCGGCCTTAAATAAACGTGATAGGCATTGGACAGAAGCATCTGCACTCCTATTTCCTTGAGATCATCCGGGGTTATTGCCTTTACCGCCGCCTGGGTGCCCACTGGCAAAAACACCGGTGTGGGAACAATCCCATGAAGGGTCTCTAAATTGCCCGCCCGAGCATTACTGTCGCAACAGGTTCGCACCAGGCGAAAATCGTTCAATTTTCCGCTACCTTCTTCAACGCTTCTTTTTTAGAGTAAGACCTTTCCCGCCCGCATAATAAATCGAGGGGATAAAAAACACCAACAAAAAGGCTGGATACCTCTGCCAGGCATCCAGCCTTCCGGGTAATATTACAAAATCCGGTTTGCCGGCTCTCTTAGCTTTTTCCTATTCTGAACATTTTAGTCCCGCACACAGGACAAACTCCCTGTGTCGCCGGCCTGCCATTCTTCAAAGTAACGCTTTTGGTGTCCTTCATTTCCCTTTTGGCGCGGCATTTCATACAATAAGCTTGCATCAGATCTACCTCCTTCGTAATATCGCTACTAAAGCACACAATAAACTATATCTACATACGTTGTCAATAGCTATTCCGACTGTCTTCACTATTTATGGCAAATAAACGCGAAATTTAACCTCATCGCAACACGAGCAACATATCAGTTCATCCCGTTTGGAGAACAATGTACTTCGGTGGCCAGCAAACCAGCTACGTTAACAATCCTACGCCTTGTCGCGATCCAGCAAGGACACTTCGTATTTCTTGATTAACCCGGCGTCGGCAAAGCTAAAATACCTGTTCTCTCCTATGATTATGTGGTCCAGTACTTTAATCTGCATAACATCACCAGCAAAGACCATCTCTCTGGTTATCCTGTGGTCGTCGTTACTGGGTTCAGGATCCCCTGAAGGATGATTGTGCGCAAAAACAAGAGAAGCAGCGTTGTGCTTCAGCGCTTTCTTCATGATCTCCCGAGGATAAACTGCGCTGGCATTCAATGTCCCCTCAAACAGGCTTTCCACCTCAATAACCTGATTTTTGGTGCCGAGAAACAGCACCTTAAAAGTCTCCTTGGGCAGATCTCTCATCGAAAGAAACAGGTAATCAAAAACTTCTCTGGAGGAATTACAGTAAGGCTCACCACACAACTGTTCTTTAAGTAGCTTCTGCGCTACTTCCTGAACGAGCTTAATTCCCAAAACACTGACAGGCCCAATCCCCTTGATCTGCTGTAGTTCCTCCGAAGGAGCTTGCAAAACCCCTCTCAGTGTCTTAAATTTCTTCAGTGCTTCTTTAGCCTGTGGCTTGCAGTCCCGGCGCGGAGTACCCAATGTCAGCAGGAGTTCAACAACTTCGTAAGCATGGAACCCCTTAAGTCCGCTTTCGCTGAACTTCTCCCGAAGCCGCTTCCTGTGTCCTTTTGAAGATGCGCAAAAATCGCTGGGCAAAAGAAGAACCTCCCTTAGAGATTATCCCTCTAACTTTGACCGTTGCACCCTGGCCTGGGTTCGCGTCGGCAATCCCCAGAGATGAATGAAGCCAGGAGAAGCACCCTGATCAAAAACATCGTCCTTGTCATAAGTGGCCAGACCGTAATCGTAGAGAGAATAAAGGGATTTTCTACCCACCACATGACAATTACCTTTGCAGAGCCTGAGTCGCACTGTTCCTGTCACATACTGCTGCGTACTTTCCACGTAGGCGGCCAGATTGCGACGGAAACCAGAAAACCACAACCCATTATAGACCAAGTTAGCATATTCAGCGGCTACAAGGGTTTTAAAGCGCAACTGCTCACGTGTTAACACCATATCCTCCAGCGCCTGGTGCGCCTTGAGCAATACCACTGCCGCCGGCGCTTCGTAAATCTCCCGTGATTTTATCCCGATAAGCCTGTTCTCTATGTGGTCAATCCTACCCACGCCGTGCTCGCAGGCCTGCTCATGAACCTTCTGTATCAAAGCAACCCCGTCAAAATTCCTCCCGTTAATCGCCACAGGAACCCCTTTCTCAAAGCTAATTTCCAGATAGGCAGGTTTATCAGGAGCATCTGTCGGCGATTTCGTCCAGGCAAAGACATCGTCAGGCGGCTCATTCCATGGATCTTCCAAAAGTCCACATTCTATACTGCGGCCCCATAGATTTTCATCAATCGAGTAGGGGCTATCTACCGTAACGGGGATTGGCACATTATGCTGTCTGGCGTATTCTATCGTCTGTTCACGAGTCATACCCCATTCCCTGGCCGGGGCCAGGATCTGCAACGCAGGAGCCAGAGTAGCCACGCCCACATCAAGCCGCACCTGGTCGTTGCCCTTGCCCGTACAGCCATGAACCACCGCAATAGCCTGTTCACTCTCGGCTGCATTTACCAGAAGTTGAGCAATGAGGGGACGGCCCAGGGCAGTAGCCAGAGGATACTCTCCTTCATATACAGCATCGGCCTGGAGGGCAGGCAAGACAAAACTCTCAACAAACTGTTTTTTAACGTCAACCACCAACGCCTTGACAGCCCCCATATCCAGCGCTTTTTGCTTTATGGCGGAAAGATCAGCCACATTGCCCAAGTTTGCGGTAAGAGTAATAACAGCAAACCCATATTTCTCTTTGAGCCACTTTATGGCAACCGACGTATCCAGCCCTCCACTGTATGCCAGGATTACTTTATCTGCCATGTTTCTTAACCTCCCGCTATATAAACCATAATATGTGAAATACAAAATCCCAACAGCAATCCGCCTATATTCTGCGCTTCATCAGGACAACTGCAACGTCAAAACCTGTCTTAAAATATCTACCGCCTCATCTATTTCTGCAAAAGTAACATTAAGCGGCGGCATAAACCTGAGTGCGTCAGGCTTTAGTTTATTAACAAGCAGCCCTCTTTCCAGACATTGCTTCACTATTTCGTCTGCGATTTCGCGGGTCAATCCTAAGGCAATCAATAACCCCCGCCCCCTCACATCGTTAATCATATCAAATTCCTCTTTCAACTCCTCCAGTTTACCCATGAAATACTTTCCCGCTTCCCCAGCATGCCCGGGAATATCGTTTTCAATAATGAACTGCAAAGCGGCATGGGCAGCGGCACAAACCAGGGGATTGCCTCCAAAAGTGGTACCGTGTTCACCAGGAGAAAACACGGAAACTTCCTCTCTGGACAGAAAAGCTCCGATAGGAACTCCGGAGCCCAATCCTTTGGCCAGCGTCATTATATCTGGCTTTACTCCAAACTGTTCGTAAGCAAAAAGAGTGCCTGTACGTCCGATGCCGGTCTGAACCTCGTCAAGGATAAAGAGAATGCCTTTGTCTTCACACCAGCGCCGCACTTCCTCCAGATAATCCGCATCAGGAATATTTACTCCACCCTCCCCTTGAATCGGCTCCAATAGCACCCCGCATGTTTGAGAAGAAGTTGCTTTTTGCACGGCTTCCACGTCGTTATAAGGGACATTCACGAACCCGGCAGGCAGAGGATCATAGAGAGACTGAAACCTGCGCTGCCCCGTGGCGGCAGTCATGAAAAGCGTGCGCCCATGAAAAGAATCACAAGCGGTAATTATCTCGTAAGCTCCGTGGAGATGAATTTGCCCGTACCTGCGAGCCAATTTTATCGCTCCTTCATTCGCTTCAGCACCACTGTTGCAGAAAAAAACTCTGTCCAGACAGCTATTCTCCACCAGCAGCTGCGCCAATTCCAGTTGTGGAACAGAATAAAATTGATTGGACACATGTATCAATTTCCGTGCCTGCTCCTCCAGTGCCCCAACCACAGCCGGGTGGCAATGCCCCAGGCTGTTAACCGCCCAACCGCTGACAAAATCAAGGTAGCACCTGTTCTCATCATCCCAGACTCGGCTTCCCTGCCCACGCACCAGCGTCACAGGCAATCTTTTAAAAGTTCTTAAAAAAAGTTTCTGCTCCAGTTCTTGCCAGTTACTCTGCGACAATGGTGGTTCCTCCTGCCTCGCCGCCGATTTCGTTAAACAATGCATGTGGCCTTCTGCCATCAATAATTCTCACAATATGCGTTGACAACAATGCTTTAAGACCTGACTCTATCTTGGGAATCATCCCTCCAGAAATCAGTCCAGTGTCAATCATTCTTCTTGCTTCTTGGCGACCAAGTTTGGGCACTGCTTTGCCCGACTCATCGTAAATACCATCAACGTCAGTTAAAAAAATAAGCTTCCTGGCAGAGACAGCGCCAGCAATTTCACCAGCGACGCTATCGCCATTAACATTAAACAGAGATTCTTCCCCATTAATCAGGCCAGTACACACAGGAGCAACCAGGGGAATATAACCAACTCCCAGCAACGTCTCCAGCAAAGAAGGGTCCGCAGAAACAATCTCCCCCACATATCCCAATTCGGGATCTTTCATCTGCGCTCTCAGAAGATTACCATCGCAACCGCTCAATCCCACGACTTTCCCTCCCAATGTCTGAATCGCCATTACCAGTTCTTTGTTAACCAGCCCTCCCAACACTGCCACCACTGTTCTCAAAGTCTCTTTATCAGTTACCCTTAACCCCCGTACGAAACAAGGAGAAACACCCAGGCAGGAGAGCCAATCGGAAACCACCTGCCCACCACCATGGATTACTATCAAAGGAACACCCTGCTTTTGAATCTCCACCAAATCCTCCACGGTAGAATCCCGATTGCCCAATACACCACCACCAATTTTAACCACTACTACGTTTTTTTGCTGCATCAGTCTTCCTGCAAAGCTAAGTTGTGTAAGCGCTGTTTATAGTAGCATACTCCTCAGAGAGGTCGCAGCCCCAGGCCATTGCCCCGGAATTACCCAGGCCAAGCTCCGCATTTATTACCACACAGTCGCTATTCTCCAGGCTCAATTTTAATTTTTCCGCATTAAAAGGAACAGCGTTTCCTTCTTTCATCAGGCAAACGTCGTTCAGACAAATACCCAGCTTGCTCTCTTTTACCTGCGCGCCGCTTCTCCCCAGGGCAGCAACCACTCTTCCCCAGTTAGGATCACTTCCATGCACCGCCGCTTTAACCAGCAACGAAGAAGCAACCGCGCGCGCAGCACAGCGCGCCTCCTCCTGACTCACTGCTCCTTTCACCGCAACCTCAATAAGCCTGGTTGCGCCCTCGCCATCACGAACCATAGATTTAGCCAGATGGACACAGACCTCATTCAGAGCTTTCTGGAATACCCCGCCGTTGCGGGAATTAATACTTTCACCCCCTGCCAGTCCGTTAGCCAACAGAAAAACACAATCGTTGGTACTGGTATCACCATCAACGCTGATCATGTTAAAAGAGATTGCCGCTGCCCTTTTCAACGCTTCCTGCAAAAAATCCGCATCCACCAGCGCATCAGTAGCCACAAAGCAAAGCATGGTCGCCATGTCAGGATGAATCATTCCCACTCCTTTGGCTACCCCCGCCACAGTAATATCAACACCCCCCATCCTGACCTGAAGTGACACCTCCTTGGCAACGGTATCCGTGGTCATCATGGCACGAGCCATGTCATGCCCACCACTTTCTTTCAACACTATTTGCTCAATTCCTCTCCTGACACAAACCATAGGCAAGGGAGAACCAATCACCCCTGTGCTAGCTAGCAAAACGTCATCAGGAGATATCCTTAATTTTGCCGCCACAAGCTCCACTATTTCTACGGCATTAACCATGCCCCCTTCACCAACACAAGCATTGGCACAACCCGAATTCACTACTATCGCCTGTGCACACGCGGTCGCTAAATGCTCTCGTGACAGAATGACTGAAGCCGACTTCACCTGGTTCCTGGTAAATACACCGGCAGCAACACAGGGCACTCTGGAGAGAAGGAGCGCCAGGTCAAGCTCGCCGGTACTTTTTATGCCAGCATGCATTGCTCCTGACGAAAACCCGGGGACGTCAGTAATACTACCTGATGGAATTAAGTTAAACATGAAATATCGGATACTCCTGGACTTTGTCGTTTAGAGATTAAGGAAACGATAGAACATCGCACTGGCAAAACTCTCTTCCCACGAATTCTACCAGAAGCCCAAGACAAAAGTCATCAAGCTCTCCTTTTTATGCAAAGTAACACTAAAGAAAGACTACTCGCTACATAGCCATAAAACATCATTGCCATTGAGTAATGTAAGCTGATGCTGATATACTTCAGGCGACACATAAGGGAAACTAGATGAGCAATTGGAAAACCTGCCAAAGTACCCTGGGCGTCTTCTTCCAGGATGCTTCTTTATTAGGGCAAGCCTTGACCCACAGTTCCTACCTCAACGAAGATCCAGACTTCCCCCTGCCCTGCAACGAGCGACTGGAATTCCTGGGCGACGCTGTGCTGAATTTCGTCATAGGAGAACAACTGTACAGGGAATTCCCCCAGTTGGCGGAAGGAGACCTGACCACTATGCGAGCATCGCTGGTCTGCCACAAAACTCTGGCACAAATAGCATCCTCTCTCAACCTTGGTCATTATCTTCTGCTGGGGCATGGCGAAGAGGCAAACAGCGGCAGAGAAAGACAAAGCAATCTGGAAAACGTGCTGGAGGCAGTCATCGGGGCTATTTTTCTTGACCAGGGGATCGATAGGACCAGAGAATTTATTATCTCGCAATTTGGTCCGGTGATGACAAAACTAAAGAAAGGCAAAATAATATTTAACTACAAAAAGTATTTACAGGAATTAGCGCAGAGCAAAGGACTGGCATCACCGACTTACCGCGTACTGAAAGCATCCGGCCCGGATCATGATAGGCAATTCGTCATCGAAGTGTTCGTGAAGGATAAAGCCCTGGGACAGGGTACGGGGAAGAACAAAAAGGAAGCGGAAATGGCGGCAGCCCGTTCAGCCTGGGAAATAATCATGAACGAAGAGGACAGCGCCAACCTTTTTCCGAAAAACACGAATTAATATTATGCAAAGATGGTTTCGCCTGGAAGGAGCCCTGCCATGCAGACGGCAGCATATTTACAATTACAACATCGTAGCGAACTAGCAGGACGCATAAAAGAAGCACAGGCGTTGCTGAAAGGGTGCATCCTATGCCCACATCATTGCGGTATTAACAGGTTGGCAGGGGAGGTGGGGAAATGTCAGACATCCGCCAGGGCAATAGTATACGGTTATGGTGCCCACATGGGAGAGGAAGCGCCGATTGTAGGAAAACATGGTTCGGGGGCCATATTTTTCTCAGGATGCAACTTGAAATGCATTTTTTGCCAAAACTATTACATAAGCCAGACAAATAAAGGAAAGGAGACAAGCGCAGAAGAACTGGCCCAGATCATGCTGCTCCTACAGGATAAAGGATGTCACAATATCAACCTGGTAACTCCTACGCACGTGGTGCCACAAATTCTGGAAGCGCTGGAAATAGCAATAGGAAAAGGACTGCACCTCCCCCTGGTTTACAATTCGGGCGGTTATGATTCAGTCGCGACCCTGAAATTGCTGGAAAACATTATCGACATCTATCTGCCCGATATGAAATACAGCGACGCCGAAACTGCCAAACAGCTGTCAGGAATAGATAATTACCCGGCAATAAACAAAGATGCAATCAGGGAAATGCACCGACAATCTGGCGATTTGCAAATGGACAAAGAGGGAATAGCCGGGCACGGACTCCTTGTCCGCCACCTGGTGCTTCCTCATAGCCTGGCGGGGACCAGAGAAATAACAACCTTCCTTGCCAATGAAATTTCTTCTAATACTTATGTTAACATTCTGGCCCAATATTACCCCTGCTACATGGCGCATAAAACACCCGCCCTAGCACGACCCATAACAGCGACAGAGTTCCAGGAAGCAATGGCGCTAGCGCGCCAGGCCGGATTGAACCGACTGGAAAAAAATAGAACATACCCCATTATTGCAGGAATTTAATACCATGGAAGAGACCCATTTATCGGTAAAAATCTCCGGTCATGTGCAAGGAGTCTTCTTTCGTCACTTCACCTGCAATGCAGCCAGTCGCCTGGACGTCAAGGGATATGTCCGTAATCTTCCCGATGGAACTTCCGTAGAGATCCAGGCCGAGGGTTCCAGGGAACAGTTGAATACGCTACTCGCAGAGGTGAAGACGGGCCCACCAGGAGCCCATGTGGAGGAAATGCGAACCGCCTGGAGAAATACCTGCCTGGGTTATAAGGACTTTTCCGTGAAATACTAAAAGCGACTCCTTCAGCCGCCGGCCAGATCTCCGTCACTGCCAATCAATTCCAGACAGCCTTTTTCCAGACCAAACTGCTGCGAAACCTCTTTGTCCACTTCATACGGCTCACCATAAAAAACACCGCCGCGTTCCTCTTTCCTCTCCTGCCCTTCAACAGGACTGTCGGTGAAAGAGAACCTCTTCCCTGCCTCAATAATTCCCACATCAAAAGGAATGGTGAAATAAAGATCAGCCAACACCTTTTCTATACCCAGTTCATACAACGCTCCCCAACCACCAGAATCATCTTTCTGATACCTGCCTACAGGCAGCAAACTCAAAAGATTCGCTATGCTGAGCCAACCGGCGCTTCGACCGACCTTGAAAGGCGTCACACTGATAAGAAAATCGCTACGCAAAACAATGTTGGGTATCCAAAAGGTAGGCACGGCCAGAAATTGAGGCAGCGGGTTTTCCACTTCCACAAAAATAGAATCCTTGACATCAAGCATGAGCACATGCGGAAAATCGTAACCCAGTTTTTTATATACGGGATAAATAGATTCTCCTGTGGGAGTTCCGTCGGCAATGAGAATATCAGCATCGCTAACCTTCCTGATGCCCTCCACGATAACGTTCAATATCTCCGGGTCGGTAGTTACAGGATAGGGTGCAGGATATCCGGCGCACGGCTTGATCAAAACGCGCCGCGCCCAAGAAAGCTGGTGCGGGGCAACAAACTCAAATTTATCTGCTTCTATTAACATTATCTTTCAACAACATCCACGGGTTAAGAAGAGCGTACTCTATCGCATAAATCCCATTTTAAACATAATCTCTTTATCACCACAGAAACGCCGACAAAACCACGACCTGAGAATCGGAGAGGGAAGCTTTTCCTCAATGGACTTATCCATTCCCTGTATATAAAGACCCACCGCCATCTCTCATGCCTGGGATATCAACAAGGAACAAGCCTACCCCAAACGCTATATATCTTCATCGCACCTTTTCATCCTGAGCTTGCGTTAATGCGAACTTAATCAGAGTACGTACTCCTACCCCTGTAGCTCCCTTTGTCAGATAACCACTATCTTTATTGCCAAATGCAGTGCCCGCTATATCCAGATGCACCCAGGGAACTTCCTCAACGAATTCAGATAGAAAAAGAGCCGCAGTTATAGCTCCACCGTATTTTTCTCCTGTATTCTTAATGTCAGCGATTTCACTTTTAATCTGCTGCCTATAGTCCTCTGGCAAGGGCATTGGCCAGAACTTCTCTCCTTCTTCAGCCCCCGCGTTAACAATCTTATCTATAAGCTCTTGATTATTACCAAAAAGGCCACTGTAGCCGGTACCCAGAGCGACACAACAGGCACCAGTTAAGGTAGCTACATCCACCAGGGCGGATATCTTTCTTTCTTTCACCGCATAGCTCAAAGCATCAGCCAGAACCAGCCTGCCCTCGGCATCGGTATTCACCACCTCCACCGTTTTGCCATTCATTGCTTTTATTACATCGCCAGGCTTCATAGCACTACCACCGGGCAAGTTCTCCGTAGCCGGGATAACCACGATAATATTGATTTTGAGTTTCAACCTGGCAATGGCACTTAATGCCGCCATGACTGCCGCCCCTCCAGACATATCACTTTTCATCTCCTCCATGCCCGCTGCCGGCTTGATAGAAATCCCCCCGGAATCAAAAGTAATTCCCTTGCCAATAAAACCCAAATAGTCCTGAGACGACTCATCCCCTCGATAATCAAGCACTACCATGTTAGGTGGCTCGTTGCTCCCGCTTGCTACACCCAGAATCAGGTTCATGCCCAGCAGATCCATTTCCTGCCTGCCTAAAACAACAAGACCCAATCCATATTCCCGTGACACCTCTCCGGCCACTTCAGCCATCCGACTGGGCGTCATAACGTTCCCGGGCTCATTAGCCATATCTCTGGCCACGATAGTAGCCTCTGCCATTATCTGCCCCAGACGAACTCCCTTCTCGACAGGTAAAAGTTCTTTTTTATCTCCCGCCACTACAATTATCCCCTCAACCTCCTCGTATTCAGCTTCTTTGTATTCGCTGAAAGTATAAAGCCCGAGAAGAGAGCCCTCCACGACAGCTTCAGCCAGGGCGGCAGGCTCAATAATTTCAGCACCGAAAGTGTGCAATGACACAGCTATGCTACGACAATTAAGCCTGCGCAGAGAACGAGCAGCCTCTCCGATTGCACTGCGAACCCTGTCCTCTGTCAGATCTTCCCTCTTTCCCAACCCGACAACCGCCACCATCCTGGCTGGCAAATTGCCCAGAGTATAAATTACGCCAAGCTCCTTGAACTTGCTTTTGAAACCGTTATGCTCAATAAGAGAACTGATAGCTCCATTCAGAGCTCTATCCACCAAATCAATAGCCCCCTGAAGCTCTTTTTCCCCTTCCAAAAAGGCAACCACAATGGCATCAGCCTCAATTTGGGCTATGTCGTCAAACAAAATTTTGAATTCCATGAAATTATCCCCTTGCACGGACATCTTTTTAATTAGGGCAGAGAAGTATTTTACATTACCTGCACGTAAAAATGAAGAGGGAAGTTACTCACTTCTTAATTAGACGCACAATTTTTTCAATCGCCGGAGATATATCCCCAGAGGTATCAACAACGAAATGATTGCGGGAAATAGCTTCTGTTCGTAATTTCATTCGCCGATATATTTCCCAATCAGCTACCGACTCACTGTCATCCTGCATCTTACGCTTGCGATTTTCAAGGCGCCGACGCGCTATAACTGGCGGAGCTTCCACGCGTACTAAAACAAGCCTTGCTCTGGTTTCGTCAGCGATACGGTAAAGATATTCTCGATGGCGCTCCAACAAATTTGTGGCATCAAAGATTACAGGCATGCCCTGCTTCAAAAGATCCCTCATCAAGGCATGGCAGGCAGGAAACAGACGTTTATTTTCTTCGTCACTATAGGACGGATGAAGAAAAAGCTGTCTGCGCAACACATCGCTGGACAAATTTACAAAAGGCAATCTTTCAGCAAGCTTACGACAAAAAAGAGACTTCCCCATGCCAGGCAAGCCACAAACCACCACAAAAGGGGTGTCCACACAAGGCGACGGCAAGCTAACAAGGCTTTGCCTTAATTTTTCAACATCATCTTTTAAACTGCTTGCTGCCAAGGTAATCATTATCAAAGACAACTATTCTTTTGTCAAGAGCTTTCATTCTTTCCTGTTACGCGTTACAACAAATCCAGTTGCCTAGATATACAACATCATGCTAGAATTCAAGTCGGACCTTTAAACTGGTTCAGTGAGGCCGGTAAGGAATGGTATGTGCAGTAAGCAAACTCGTGGCAGTTTGTTCCATGAGGGTTTTTCATGCATAAACCTCTTGCTGGTTAACAGGCAGGAGGTTTTTTAATGTCCGAGAAAATCCTTATGACTTCGGGCGATATCAAGCGAACATTGCTCCGCATTGCCCACGAAATCGTAGAGAGGAATAGGGGCACGGAGGACCTCGTGCTAATCGGAATACAAACCAGGGGAGTACCATTAGCAGAGCGTCTTGCAGGGATGATTCGAGAATTTGAAGAGATAGCTGTTACTGCGGGCACCCTGGATATCGGCCTATATCGTGATGACGTCTCTACGAATAATCTCAGGCCTATTATCCACGACAGCGACATACCCATCGATATTACAGGCAAACAGATCATACTTGTTGACGATGTTCTGTATACAGGACGAAGTATCCGGGCCGCCATGGACGCTCTCATGGACACGGGACGACCAAAATCAATTCAGTTAGCAGTGCTCATTGACCGGGGACATCGTGAATTACCTATCAGGGCCGACTACACAGGCAAAAACATCCCCACCTCCCAAAACGAGGAAATAAAGATACATTTTAAAGAAATAGAAGGCAAAGATGAGGTAATCGTTACGAAGAGGACACAAAACCCATGACGACAGCATTTTCAGAACACGACAACGCCAGGGGTTTCTCGTCTCCCTCTGCCACTCTGCGACATCGACATATCCTCGACCTGGATGATTTCGGCAGGGACGAGATTGAACTCGTATTTAAAACGGGAGATGCTATGCTGGAGGTACTAGGGCGGAAAATAAAACAGGTGCCCACACTCAGGGGTAAGACTATTGCTAATTTCTTTATCGAACCGAGTACTCGCACCCGCTCCTCCTTTGAACTCGCCGCTAAACACCTTGGAGCCAGTACAATCAGTCTGGATACTGCTAAAAGCAGCATGCTCAAAGGAGAATCCTTTATCAGTACCTTGCATACTTTGCAAAACCTGGGAGCCGACACAATAGTTATCCGCCATCCTCAGGCAGGAGCTCCTTACCTTGCCGCCAGGGAGATAAAGAGCAGTATACTGAACGCCGGAGACGGCTGGCACGCTCATCCCTCTCAATCCCTTCTCGACCTCTATACGATACGACAGCGCCTGGGCAATTTGGAAGGATTAAAAGTAACGATTGTCGGCGATATCAAACACAGCCGCGTAGCCAGATCCAATATCTGGGGAATGAGTACCATGGGAATAAAAATTACCCTCTGTGCTCCATATACTCTGTTGCCTCGACACCTGGACGGTTTTGTCAGTAATTCTCACCTGGCACCCATAGTTGTCACGACTAATATAGAAAAAGCGCTAAAGGGGGCAGATGTGATTATGCTTTTGAGATTACAGAGAGAAAGACAGGAAAGCGGGTTACTGCCTAGCATAAGAGAATACGTACGCCTTTATCAACTGACAGAACAGCGACTCTCCCTGGCTAAACCCGGCGCACTGGTTCTCCACCCTGGCCCAATAAACGAAGATATTGAGATCACACCGGAAATAGCTTACGGGACTCAATCTGCAATTGATAAGCAGATAAGCAACGGGGTAGCAATACGCATGGCACTTCTTTACTTAATCACAGGAGGGAATCACGCAGAATGAGTCAGGCACTATTCATCAAAGGAGGTTGCCTGGTCGACCCGTCCAGAGGAATAAACCGCATCGGCAATCTGTTGGTGCTTGGGGATAGCATCGTTTACGAAGGGAAAGGAGTGCCAGAGATGCCACAGGACACTTCTATTCTCCATGCCAGCAACATGATTGTTTGTCCGGGGTTCATTGACCTTCATTGCCATCTCCGCGAACCAGGTTTTGAAAAC
The DNA here is from genome assembly GCA_030612165.1 of Dehalococcoidia bacterium. Classification (GTDB taxonomy): domain Bacteria; phylum Chloroflexota; class Dehalococcoidia; order GIF9; family AB-539-J10; genus UBA6803. The sequence continues at coordinate 6,959 of JAUWOK010000002.1, read as the reverse complement.
AAAGAGACCATAGCTACTGGAATAGCCGCCGCTGCCAGGGGCGGTTTCTCCACTATTTGCTGCATGCCCAATACAGATCCTCCGATAGACAGCAGTGCAATTGTGGAATATGTAAAGAGGAAAGCGGCGCAGGAAAGCTCGGTTCATGTCCTGCCGGTAGGTTGTATTACCAGGGGCAGAAAAGGCATGGAGCTCGCTGATATGGACGAACTGGCAAAGGCAGGCGTGATTGCTTTCAGTGACGATGGGTCATCAGTCACCAATTCACAACTCATGTGCCACGCTATGGATTACAGCCGTGACCTCGGAGTGCCCATCACCAGTCACTGCGAAGACACGACGTTGAGCGGTAACGGCATTATGCATGAAGGATGGGTCTCAGCTATGCTGGGGTTAAAGGGCATTCCGCCAGCCGCTGAGGAAATTATGCTGGCCCGCGATCTCATTCTGGCAGAATTAACCCATGCAAAATTACATGTCGCACATGTCAGCACGCAGGGAGCAGTAGACTTGATCCGACGGGCAAAAGAAAAGGGCTTGCTTGTCACTGCCGAGGTCACACCCCACCACCTGACGCTGACAGAGGAAAGTGTCATGGGCAAACAGCCGTTTTGTCTGCGGCAATTGCGCCAACACGCAAGCAACCAAGAGGAGAAAAATCTCATCCCCCTCATTTATAACAGCAATGCCAAAGTAAACCCTCCTTTAAGAACAGCGGAGGACATAGAACATCTAATCATCGGGCTTAGGGAAGGAGTGATTGATGCCATTGCTACCGACCATGCTCCCCATACTCTGGCAGACAAAAACTGTGATATGGACGAAGCGGCTTTTGGCATTAGCGGTTTTGAGACGGCCCTTGGCTGCCTTATGAGCCTAGTGCACAGCAACCAGTTAAGCATATCTCTGCTGATTTCCAAATTGACCTGCGAACCAGCAAAAGTAATCGGCAGGGAGAGTGAACTGGGCACCTTAAAAGAGGGGTCTCAGGCAAATATCACCATATTCGACCCGGACAGTGAGTGGGAGGTGGATAGCCAAAACTTCGTTTCTCGAGGTAAAAATACACCCTTTGACGGCTATTCCCTCAAAGGCAAAGTAATGGCAACCATAGTCAACGGCAGGATAGCCTACAAGGACAGTTCCTTGCCCCTGCCGAAACCCTTTTCTGCAACAAAAAATAAGGAAAAGGGAGAGGATAAAAAATAATTGATAAATAAAAAAGCCATTCTGGTTCTTGAAGACGGAGCCTTCTACGAAGGCTCTTCTTTTGGTGCGGCGTCTACCACCTACGGTGAGGTAGTTTTCAACACCAGCATGACCGGTTACCAGGAAATGCTCACCGATCCTTCATATGCAGGACAAATTTTGATGCCCACTTATCCCCTGATCGGCAATTACGGTATCAATAAAGTGAATTCCGAGTCAAAGCACGTTCAGGCACGGGGCTTCGCCATTCGCGAATGTTGCCACCAGCCAAGCCACCAGCAGAGCGAGCATACTTTGCACGAATTTCTGGTATCGCAAAATGTTCCCGGAATTAGCGGCATAGACACCAGGGCTGTTACACGCCACATCCGCTCCGGCGGAGTGATGATGGGAATTATCAGCTCAGACATGACTATCACGGAAGCACAAGAGCAAGTGAGAAATTTACCCAAATATGACGCTACCCGCTTCGTTCAGGACACCGGTACCGACCGGGTATACACCTGGCAAGACAATGAAAACACCAACAGGAAAACCCCTTCCCTGACTGGAGATAGATCTCCCCACATAGCAGTTATTGATTACGGCGTAAAATATAGCATTTTACGTATTTTGAGCCAGATGGGCTGTCGTGTGACTGTTGTTCCCCATACTTCTTCGGCAGACAGTGTCCTGGCTATAGCCCCCGACGGCATACTGCTTTCGCCGGGTCCGGGAGATCCTTCATTACTACAAGACATCACGGAAACGGTCAAAAAACTCGCAGGGCAAAGACCCATGATGGGTATCTGCCTCGGCCATCAGCTAATAGGCCAGGCGCTGGGAGCCAGGAACTTCAAGCTGAAATTTGGACATCGAGGTGGCAATCACCCTGTTCGCGATATAGCCACCGGCAGAGTTTATATTACCGCCCAGAATCACGGCTATGCATTGGATGCTGATACACTCAAAGACGGGTTGGATATCAGCCACATAAGCTTAAACGACGGCACGGTCGAGGGGCTACGGCACCAGGAACTACCTCTTATAACAATCCAGTACCACGCCGAGGCTTCCCCCGGTCCACTAGATAATTTATACCTGTTCGAGAGATTTCTGGAAATGGTAAAAAACGAAGAAAACTCAGAACGACTATCCCGATGACAACAGAAATATTGGATGCAGCAGGGAGAATAATATAAATGCTTAAACCGTCTAAAGTCCTGGTCATCGCTTCCGGCCCCATTATCATCGGTCAGGCGGCTGAATTTGATTATTCGGGTACTCAAGCATGTCAATCTCTCAAAGAGGAGGGTGTCACCACTGTCCTGATAAATTCCAATCCCGCTACCATCATGACAGACGAAGACATTGCTGACATCGTTTACCTGGAACCACTCACTGTAGAGGTACTGGAACGCATCATCAAGCGAGAGCGCCCCGACGGCCTGTTGCCCACGCTGGGAGGACAAACAGGGCTTAACCTGGCAATCGCCCTGGCAGACAATGGCATACTGGATAAGTACAACGTGAAACTGCTGGGAACGCCGATAGAGACGATCAAGAAGGCAGAGGAGCGATCTCTATTCAAAAAACTCCTTGCTGAGATAGGAGAACCCACTCCACGAAGCGCTACCGTTAATTCCGTGGAAGAGGCCATAAAACTGATAGAAACTATCGGGTTACCCCTCATCATTCGCCCTTCCTATACGCTGGGAGGTACCGGTGGAGGCATCGCCCATAACAAAGAGGAATTGGACTTTTTCACCGCCAGCGGTCTGGCCTGCAGTATGAACCACGAAGTGTTGATCGAGCAATGTCTTCTTGGCTGGAAAGAGCTTGAATACGAAGTAATGCGGGACGCCGACGATAACTGCATCACCATCTGCAACATGGAAAATATTGATCCCATGGGAGTACACACCGGGGACAGTATCGTGGTGGCCCCTAGCCAGACACTCACCGATAAAGAGTATCAGCTGCTCAGGTTAGCCAGTTTAAAAATTATCCGCGCGCTGGGTATTGAAGGCGGCTGCAATATACAATTTGCCCTCACACCACATCCCATAGTAGCCGAAAAATGGACACCTGACCGGGAAAACTCGGAGCGCAGCGAGTATTATGTCATAGAAGTCAACCCCAGGGTCAGCCGCAGCTCAGCTCTGGCCAGCAAAGCTACAGGATATCCTATCGCTCGCGTGGCAGCCAAAATAGCCATAGGCAAAAAACTCGACGAGATTTCCAACAGAATCACGGGGAAAACACTGGCGTCTTTTGAACCGGCACTGGACTACTGCGTGGTGAAGATTCCCCGCTGGCCATTCGATAAGTTCGCCCGGGGTGACCGCACCACCGGCAGCCAGATGAAAGCCACTGGAGAGGTTATGGCTATCGACAGATGTTTCGAGGCTGCTTTGCAAAAAGCCGTACGTTCATTGGAACTCGGCAAGAGATCATTACTCTGGGAAGACTCCTGCTGGAACAAAGAAAGCAGAAGCGACTACCCTCTGCACCCCAACGACCTGAGGTTATGGGCAATCATGGCAGCATTGAGAAGAGATGCTTCTTGCGAGCAAACTTCCCGGGCCACGGGGATAGATCCCTGGTTCATCTATAAATTCAAAAACATTGTGGAGATGGAGAAAAGGCTTCTTTCAGAACCCCTGGAGGAGAATATTTTGCTCCAGGCGAAACGTCTAGGCTTCAGCGACGAACAGATCGGGATCCTGGCTGACCGGCTGCCTGAACAGGTCAGACAGTTACGGCGCGAAAAAAAGATTCGTCCAGCATACAAGATGGTGGATACCTGTGCCGCTGAATTCGACGCCGAAACCCCTTATTTTTACAGCACTTACGAACAGGAAAACGAAGCTCCCCCACTGGCAGGAAATAAAGCTGTAGTAATTGGCAGTGGTCCTATTCGTATCGGCCAGGGGATAGAATTCGATTATTGTTGTGTACACTCTGCACGGGCTTTGCAAAAAGCAGGGTGGAAAAGCATCATGGTGAATTCCAATCCGGAAACAGTCTCTACAGATTTTGATGCCAGCAGCCGCCTTTATTTTGAAGCCCTGGACGAAGAAAGCGTCCTGGATATACTGGAAAACGAAAGCGGCGAGCAAGCGGGTGAGCAAGAGCAACCACCTGCTTCCATTGTACAGTTTGGCGGGCAGACAGCCATTAACATGGTCGAGTCTCTAGTTCAACACAATATGCCAATCCTCGGCTCCAGCATCAATACTATTGACATTGCAGAGGATCGCAGCCGCTTTGAAGACTTTCTTAACTCTCTGGGCATACCTCAGCCGCCGGGGGTTGCCGTGCTATCCTCAAAGGAAGCATTAAAAGCCGCGGGGACGCTGGGATATCCTGTGCTGGTTCGTCCCAGTTATGTTCTCGGTGGCAGGGCCATGGAAATCGTCTATAGCGAAGAAGACCTCAAACATTATCTATCTCTGTCACTGGAAACAAACAATTGTCGCCCTATACTCATCGACAGGTATTTCCAGGGCAAAGAGGTAGAAGTGGATGCGGTTGCCGACGGAGAAACAGTGCTTATCTCTGGTGTAATGGAACACATTGAACGAGCTGGAGTGCATAGCGGAGATTCTATTGCCGTCTATCCGGGCATCAATCTGACCGACGACGAAATCAGTACCATGGTGGATTACACTACCAGAATCGGGCTAGCTCTCCAGATTAAGGGACTGATGAATATCCAGATGGTAATCATGCGAGGAAACGAGACATCAGATATTTATATTCTGGAAGTAAACCCCCGGGCCAGTCGCACCATTCCCTTCATCTCCAAAATTACCGGTATTCCGATGGTGCATGTAGCCACTAATGTAATGCTGGGAACCAGTATCGCACAACAGGGCTATAAAGGAGGATTACACAAAAAACAAAACCTGGTGGGGGTAAAAGCTCCTGTCTTTTCCATGTCCAAGCTGATCGGTGTGGACAATTATCTCGGGCCTGAAATGAAATCCACAGGCGAAGTCATAGGAATTGATTATGATTTTCCGGCAGCGCTGGCAAAGGCCCTCATCGCTTCCGGGCTAATGTTACCAACCAAAGGCAGACTATTACTCAGTATAGCAGACAGAGAAAAAGCTGAAACCATGCCTCTAATCAAAAAACTCAGCTCGTTTGACTACGAGTTTTACGCTACGGAAGGCACCGCCTCTATAATCAAGGAGAGCGGGCTTCCGGTAAAAATGGTGGCCAGAAAAATAAGCGAAGGGTCTCCCAATGTGATTGATGTCATTCGGAACAATTCTGTAGAAGGAGTAATCAATACCGCTTCCGGGGGATATACTTCTCTCAAGGATGGCTTTGCTATCCGGCGCGCCGCCGTAGAAAAAGGGATTCCCTGTTTCACTTCACTGGATACTTTCAGGGCAGCAGTAGAAGCTTTAACTAATATCCAGCATGTCGGAAATGTCCTGCCGCTAAAAGAGTATCTGGCAGGAAAGGGTTAAGCTGGTGAAGCGAGTTCTATCCACTTTGGTTTCCAGCATAGAGATTGTCCCAGGTATGCACCTTCTCTGGCTCAAGGCACCGGATATCGCCGCTACGGCTCTTCCTGGGCAATTTATCACGGCATACTGTAAAGATATGCCGCTTCGTCGTCCTGTCAGCATTCACCAGGTCGGCACGTCTGATAGCATAGGAAACCCTATTGGTGTTCACTGCACCACCCATGATAAAAAACCAGATCACATCGCTCTGCTATTCCAGATAACAGGCATAGGAACACAGTGGTTGTCACAAAGGGAAGCTGGAGAGGATCTGGACATTCTGGGTCCCCTGGGCAATAGCTTCCAGTTCGAAACAGAAGCTAAAAATTTACTCCTGCTGGCCGGGGGCATCGGCATAGCCCCTCTTACTTTTCTGGCACAGGAAGCTCTGCCAGGACACTCCATAACGCTGATTCATGGGACGAGCACAGCCAGCCAGATATATGCCCGCTCTTTGCCCCCACAGGTTCGTTTCATTTCGGTAACAGAAGATGGCACGGCAGGCAGGCAGGGGAAAATCACCGATGTTCTTCCCGATTTCCTGGATTGGGCCGACAGAATATATGCCTGTGGGCCACTGAACATGTATAAAGCCATCTCGGAGCAATTCCTTGAAATCACGCCGGACAAAAACAGTGCCTTCAAATGCCAGGTTTCGCTGGAAGTACGCATGGGTTGCGGGATTGGAGCATGTTACGGCTGCACAATCAAGACACGCAGCGGACCAAAACGAGTATGCCGGGAGGGGCCGGTCTTTCCGCTAGAGGATATTATATGGGAGGAAGTTAAATTATGACCATTGTCACTAAAGATATCACACTGCAAACCGAGGGAAATTGCGACATTACCGACATAACTTCCCTGATAGAAGAGGAAATAGCTAGCTCCGAAATGAGCAACGGGACAGTTGCCATATTCATATGTGGCTCCACGGCCGCCGTCACCACTATTGAATTTGAGCCAGGATTAATTCACGACCTTGAGGAAACGTGGAACAGGCTGGTGCCTCAAAACATACCTTACCAGCACGACCAGGCATGGGGAGACGGAAACGGCCATGCTCATGTGCGCGCTGCCCTGCTGGGGCCTTCGCTTGTCATCCCTTTTGTCAGTAGAAAGTTGACGCTGGGAACCTGGCAACAAATAGTGTGTGTCGATTTTGATAATCGCCATCGGTCCCGCAAAATAGTATTGCAAATTATGGGTGAGTAAAATATCACCGTTTACGAGAAGAACACAGCGAGGGAC
>JAUWOK010000074.1 GCA_030612165.1 Dehalococcoidia bacterium | reverse complement strand
ATCCTGAAGTTGAAGGAGAATGGCAGTTTCACGATTGAAAAGAAATTCAAGCGAGGAATCGAAGAGAAAATACCAAAAGCCCTTAAAACAGGTGAAGACGTAAATACTTACATGGAACTGTTGCCACAAATAAAGGATAGCGTTGTCTATCGTCATCAAGAAAATGGCGAAGACGAAAGAGTTTCTAAAAAGAGAGAGCTGGAGTTCGAGCAATTATTAATTCGAGCTAATAATCTGGAAAGCCGAAACAACTCCGAATACATCATTCTTGATCGCCAATACGTAGTGAATAATGGTGCGGATAGATGGGATCTTGTAGCTTTGCGGTGGCCGATTGAAAAACGGAGCAGGCCTTACCAGGAAGGTTACCTTTCCGTAATAGAGGTTAAATACGCTCAAAACCCCGATATACAAAATATAAAAAACCAGGTTGAGAGATATGGTCGTTACCTGGAAGCCCATTTGCTTGATATTTGTAACGATATGAAAAATGTCTTGAACCAGAAACTCGATTTGGGTTTGCTAGCTAAAACGGAGGGACAGATAAAGCGACTTAGAAAATTGCCTATCAAGCCAACTATCGCGGAAACCGAAGTCATTGTCTATCTTATTGATTATAATAATAACAGCGCTCTGCTAGAACGAGCTAAGAAGGCCGGAAGGCCTGACTTTAAAGGAAAGGTCTGCGTTGCGCTTGGGGGCTTGGCACTCTGGCAGTCTAATTTGTCAGACTTTGGTAATATTTAAAGACTCCGTCCGGGAGGAAGTAATTATGATGGACATCAGCCGTACTCATTAAACAGGCCTTGACAGCCATACGTGTAGCGCCTATATTCTTTACTGTCATAGCCTCCCAGCAAGAAACTGCTGATTTTTTCACTATAGATTGCTGAAATCAAGGAGAGCAAAAATGAATATCAATCGCTTCACCGAAAAGGCGCAGGAGTCCATTGCGTCCGCGCAAAAACTAGCAGAGGATAACAACCACTCTCAGGTAGACACGGAACATCTTTTCCTCTCCCTCGTCAACCAGGAAGACGGAATTATTCCTCATATTCTGGAGAAACTGCAAATAAGTACTCTGCAGGTCAAACGCCAACTGGAAAGCGAGTTGGAAAAGCTACCCAAAGCCTACGGAATATCGCAGACCTACCTTTCTCAGCGTTTAAAAAAGGTACTGGACGCAGCTGAAAAGGAAGCCACTGCCCTCAAAGACGATTACATCAGCACCGAGCACCTGTTTATCGCCATCACGGAGCATGACACCGGGGCAAGCGGAAAACTGCTTAAAAACTATAGCGTAACAAAAGACCGCATTTATCAGGTTCTCACCTCCATCCGTGGCGGGCAACGAGTAACAGACCCTAACCCTGAAGACAAATACCAGGCCCTGGAAAAATACGGGCGCGATCTCACCGAAGTTGCTCGCAGGGGCAAGCTTGACCCCGTAATAGGAAGAGACGAAGAAATCAGGCGCGTGATTCAGGTCCTTTCACGACGCACTAAAAACAACCCCGTGCTTATCGGCGAACCCGGCGTGGGCAAAACCGCCATCGCCGAAGGGCTGGCACAGCGTATTACCCGTGGAGATGTTCCGGAGGGGCTAAAAAATAAGCGCATTGTGGCGCTGGACATGGGAGCATTAATCGCCGGAGCCAAATATCGTGGTGAATTCGAGGATAGGCTCAAGGCAGTACTCAAGGAGGTCAGGCAATCGGAGGGAAATGTTATTCTCTTTATCGACGAATTGCATACCGTGGTGGGAGCGGGGGCGGCCGAGGGGGCTATGGATGCTTCTAACATGCTCAAGCCAATGCTGGCCAGAGGAGAGCTGCACTGCATCGGCGCCACCACCCGAAATGAATATCGCAGATATATCGAGAAAGATGCCGCGTTAGAGCGTCGTTTCCAGCAAGTACTGGTAGAGGAACCTTCTGTCGAGGACACCATCTCTATCCTGCGCGGGCTCAAAGAGCGCTACGAAATGCATCACGGGGTGAGAATTAAAGATTCCGCGCTGGTGGCTGCGGCTGTTCTTTCAAACCGTTATATCAGTGACCGCTTTATGCCTGACAAAGCGATAGATCTGATGGACGAGGCTGCCTCCCATCTGCGCATAGAGATAGACAGTGTGCCCCAGGAGCTTGATGAAGTGCAAAGGCGCATTACACAACTGGGCATTGAACGTGAAGCCTTGAAAAAGGAAAAAGATGAAGCATCTAAGGAACGTCTATCCCACATTGAAAAAGAGCTGGCCGATCTCAAAGAAGAAAGCAGTAGCTTCAGAGCGCAATGGCAACAGGAGAAGCAAAGCATCCAGGAATTACAACGGCTTAAAGAAAAAATAGAGGAAGTTCGCCAGAACATAGAAAAAGCGGAGCGCGCGGCTAATCTGGAGAGAGCAGCCCAGCTTAAATACAGCACTCTTGCTGATCTGGAGAAACAGCTAAAAGAAAAGGAGGTTTTTCTGGCCTCCCCCGATGAAAAGGAGAAAAGGTTGCTCAAGGAGGAAGTGGACGAGGAAGATATTGCGGAAGTGGCCAGCAAATGGACAGGCATACCGGTAAGCCGCCTCGTAGAAGGAGAGATTCAGAAATTGCTGCATATGGAGAAGCGCCTGCATGATCGCGTGGTAGGGCAGGATGAAGCTGTGACTGCAGTAGCCAACGCTATTCGTCGCGCCCGCGCCGGGCTCCAGGACCCACACCGCCCCCTGGGGAGCTTTATCTTTCTGGGCCCCACTGGTGTCGGTAAAACAGAGTTAGCCAGAGCACTGGCAGAATTTCTTTTCGACGACGAACGAGCTATCGTGCATATAGATATGTCCGAATACATGGAAAAACACACTGTCTCCCGACTTATCGGGGCGCCACCCGGATACGTAGGATATGAAGAGGGAGGACAGCTTACCGAGGCAGTGAAGCGAAAACCCTACGCCGTGATATTGCTGGATGAGATTGAGAAAGCTCACCCCGATATATTCAACGTCTTATTACAGATACTGGACGACGGCCGTCTAACGGATGGACACGGCCGCACCATAGACTTCAAAAACACAGTTCTTATCATGACCAGCAATCTGGGAAGCCAGTGGATAGCCGAACTCGGCCCGGCAGAAGAAGAGGAAATAAAAAGAAGAACTATGGACGCCCTGAAAACCCAGTTCCGCCCGGAGTTTCTCAACCGGATAGATGAGATAATGATCTTCCAGCAGCTCACGCGAGAACACATCGGGCAAATTGTTGGCCTCCAATTTACCGAACTGAAAAAACGTCTTGCGGACAGGCATCTAGAAGTCGAGCTTACAGAAGAGGCCAAAGAGTTACTGGTAAAAGAAGGCTACGACCCGGCGTACGGAGCAAGACCCTTGAAACGAACCATTCAGCGACTCGTATTAAATCCTCTGGCAGTCAAGGTGCTAGCAGGAGAATTTAGAGAAGGCGACACGGTCACAGTAGGAGCGGCAGGCAACCACATCACATTTTCTAACGGCACTTCCCACACAAACCAAAGAACGCCAGATGGTTCATCTCCACCTTAAAGTCATGCTTATGCATAATATCCTCCCACAGCGGATTCAAAACCGACTCTTCCACATCGATGATCACCCCACATTTCTGGCAAACGAGATGATGATGATGCCCTTTCCCCATGCTATGGTACCGCACCCTGCCATCCCCCATATCCGTCTTCGTCACCCGTCCCAATCTCTCCAGGAGTTCCAGAGTACGGTAAACCGTGGAGATATTCACATGCGGATAGCGGGCACGAACCTGCTCGTATATCTCCTCGGCACTGATGTGCCCCTCCGCCCTCTCCACAGCCTCCAGTATCATCATCCGCTGAGGTGTCCGGCGATAACCCAGTTCATGCAAAGTTTCAGCCGTATTATGGGAATGCGTCATAGTTTGCTACCTCGCAGTCGATTGTATAACACGTGACGGGCCATTACAACGGCATGCAAAAGAAAATCTTCACTTGAACCTTTATCTCAAAAAAGTAATTGTTCGGAATCTCAGTGTTTCCGTAACCCTATCCCTCTCAAAGCAACGATGATAAACTATGGTTCATGCAGGAAGGGTTTCACCGAGCGCCGACACAACCCCGACCCCGAGCCGGCGCGCGCCTGGAAAAAATATTGCCTCTCATCATCTACCTGGCAGCGGCAGCCGAAGCGGAATGGACTATTTTCTATTCCAATCCCGCGACAGGGGCCATTATCTATGCCATTATCTTTGCCGCCATGCTCCTCCACCACTATCTGGAGAAAAACTCGGTATTGCAACAACGGTTACTTTTGTCTTTGAGCCTTGCTCCCCTGATGCGAATAGCCGCTATCCTGATACCCCCCTTGAGTTTTTATCAGCTATACCATTTTGCGTTGGCCAGCATTCCCATATTGCTGGCCACTATGGTGGTGATGAGATTGCTTAAGCTGGAGGTGGAAGAGGTGGGCTTTACCCTGCACCGTTTACCCGCCCAGATAGGGATAGCTCTGGTCGGCATACCTCTGGGGCTGGCGGGATATTTCCTGCTGGAGCCGCAAACTTTGA
>JAUWOK010000046.1 GCA_030612165.1 Dehalococcoidia bacterium | reverse complement strand
CATGCCTATTTTTCTACCAAGAATACCCTTTATCATCTTTTTCCTACGACTTAATATCTATCTCCACACCCGACGGCAAACTGAGCTGCGTCAGCGCATCTATAGTCTTAGCACTCGGTTCTAGAATATCAATGAACCGCTTATGCGTCCGTATCTCAAACTGTTCTCTAGAGTCTTTGTCAATATTTGAGGCACGAATAACGCAAAACTTCTCAATACGAGTGGGCAAAGGCACCGGGCCAACAATAACCGCTCCTGTGCGCTCTACCGCTTCCACAATCTGCACCACGGACTGATCAACCAACCTGTGATCAAATCCCTTAATCTTCACACGAATTTTCTGTTTGGTCACTTACTTCTTCTCCCCTGTTGCAACTATCAATTGACAGGCAAGAGCGTCCGGCAATTTATCATAGGAGTAGAAATCCATGGAATAGTTCGCCCTTCCCTGGCTGAGAGACCTTAAAGCACTAGCATAGCCAAAAGTCTCTGACAATGGAATGAAACAATGCACTGCACAGCCCTCTTCGTATGTTTCTATTCCATCAATACGCCCACGCCGGGCAGCCAAGTCGCCAATAACATCACCCATAAACTGTGACGGCGACATAATTTCTATCTTCATAATTGGTTCCAGAATAATAGGGCTGGCTTTGCGCACACCATTCTTCAGTGCCATAGACCCTGCAATTTTAAAAGCCATCTCGGAGGAATCTACTTCGTGAAAACTGCCATCACAAAGAACCACTTGAACATCTACCAGTGGGTACCCTGCCACCCCTCCATTGCTTAGGGCTTCCTTAATCCCCGCCTCCACAGAAGAAATAAACTCCCGAGGAATTGCACCTGACCGAATCTGGTCAATAAATTTAAAGCCACTGCCTCTTTCCCCTGCCTCCAGCCTGATCTTTACCTGCCCATACTGGCCTCGACCCCCAGACTGGCGCACAAACTTGCCCTCAGCCTCCGCCGATACAGTAACCGTTTCCTTGTAAGCCACTTGCGGCCTACCTACACTAACTCGTATTCCATGCTCAGTGAACAGGCGATCAACCATCACTTCAAGGTGTAATTCCCCCATTCCGGCAATGATGCCCTGCCCCGTCTCAACATCGGTATAAAACCTGAGCGTCGGGTCTTCATTAACGAGCTTGAAAAGGCTCCCTTCCAGCTTTTCCTGGTCAACTTTGCTCTTAGGTTCAATCGCCATAGAAAGGATGGGTTCCGGAAACTTAATAGACTCAAAAAGGACACTGCGCGAAGGACTGCAAAGCGTGTCACCTGTGAGTGTTTTTTTAAGTCCTAAAACAGCGACAATCGCTCCTGTATCAATCTGCTTGATCTCTTCACGGCAATTAGCATGCATAAGACATAATCTGCCCAGACGCTCTTTCGTTCCTCTGGAAGAATTCATAACCTGCATTCCCGTCTCGGCTCTTCCGGAATATACCCGTATATAGGTCAATTTGCCCATAAAGGGATCAGAAACCACCTTGAAAGCCAGAGCCGAAAAAGGTTCGTCATCATCTGCCCGGCAATACACTTCTTTCTGTACATCGGGGTCAATGACGCGAACCGATGGCAAATCAAGAGGCGATGGCAAATACTCCACGACAGCATCAAGCAAAGGACGAATTCCCCTGCCCTTCAAGGCACTGCCACACAACACTGGCACTAACCGCCCCGTCACTGTTAATCTACGTATACTCGCTTTAAGCTCAGCAGCAGAGATTTCCTCCCCATCAAGATACATCAACATCACCCGATCATCATTTTCTGCCAACTTTTCTATCAACGCCTGCCGAGACTTTTTCGCCTGTTGTCTAATCTCTTCCGGCACAGGCAATACCTGCAACTCTCCATCCGCTTCCTCGGGAAAAATTATGGCATGCCCCTCTATGAGATCAATTACCCCCCTGAAAAGATTTTCTGTCCCCAAAGGAATTTGCAAGGGCAACGTTCGGGCATGCAACCGCTGTTCCATCATCGTCAACACACGTTCAAAATCCGCCCCCACCCTATCCATCTTATTCACAAAACAGATCCTGGCCACGTGATGCCGATCCGCCTGATGCCACACTACTTCAGATTGAGCTTCTACCCCGGCAACCGCGTCCAGAACCACAACCCCTCCATCCAACACCCTGAGGCTACGCTCCACTTCCGCCGTAAAATCCACATGCCCCGGCGTATCAATAAGATTGATACGGTGATCTTTCCAATGGCAAGTTGTAGCAGCGGAGGTAATGGTAATTCCTCTCTCTCTCTCCTGTTGCATCCAATCCATCACCGCTGTCCCCTCATCTACCCCCCCAATCTTGTATGTACGCCCCGTATGATAGAGCACCCTTTCAGTAGTGGTGGTCTTGCCCGCATCAATATGGGCAATAATCCCTATATTTCTAACCGCCTCCAGAGGAAATGTCCTAGGCATAAATCCGCTCTCCACTTTCGTCTCTTTCTTCGCTTGCGCTACTGTGATCATATTGTTTACCACCGATAATGAGCAAAAGCCTTATTTGCTTCAGCCATTTTGTGAATCTCACTACGTTTTTTCACCGATGCACCCTGCCCCTGCGCTGCATCAAGTACTTCCCGCGCCAACTTTTCCTTCATGGACTTGCCTGCTCGTGCCCGTGCCGAATTTAAAAGCCAGCGCATGGCCAAAGACCTTCCACGAACGACAGGCACTTCCATGGGAACCTGATAAGTAGCCCCTCCAACTCTTCGCGGCTTGATCATTAGTAAAGGCGTCACATTCTTTAGCGCCTGCTCAAGAACCCCTACAGGCTCTTCTTTTGTCTCTTGCTCCACAATTTCAAGAGACCCATAGACTATTCGCTCAGAAGTAGCCTTCTGCCCACGCCGCATGACCTTGTTTATCAATGTCGATACAGTCACACTGCCATATTTCGCATCAGAAGCAATTTGCCTCTTCTCTGTTTTTCTGCTTGCTCTCCTTGGCATTGGCTACCTCGTTCTCTTCCTTTTCCTATTCTTTATTCTACTTTGCGGATTTCTTAGTGCCGTACAGACTACGTCCCCGCTGCCTGCCAGCCACTCCTTCAGTATCCAGCGTGCCCCGTACAATATGATAACGAATACCAGGAACATCCTTAACCCTGCCACCACGAATCAAAACTACCGAATGTTCCTGAAGATTATGTCCTTCTCCCGGGATATAAGCATTTACTTCCATACCATTAGTCAACCTGACACGAGCAACCTTGCGTAAAGCAGAGTTCGGCTTCTTCGGTGTAACAACCTTAACCTGAATGCAAACACCCCTTTTTTGCGGCGCACCCTCGCGGTTCCATCTGCTCCTACCGCTAAGAGCATTATAGTTAACATGCAATGCCGGAGCCTTAGTCACTTTTGGGGACTTACGCCTCCCCTTACGCACAAGTTGATTAATAGTCGGCATTATCTTTTGTCTCCTCGTTTTGCTTCCGGACAATTAAAAAGCCGCCAGCTTTCCCCGTCCTGCCTTATTCAAAACCTCTTCTGTCCGCGAAACACCTCAGGCAGGAGTTCATAAAACCACGGCTCTTCCGTTTCGACAAGCGACAGGATAAGAAATTATCACAAGGCACTAAGGATTGTCAAATCGTGCTCTCCTTTTCCTGATAACCCTGGTTCCCTTGAGAGGGTGGTTACCTTGCAGGTATAATAGCAGAGTGTCTTCCTTAGACCATATACTGAACCGTGTTACCAAGCCAGCCCGCTATACAGGTGGTGAGTGGAACAGCATTAGCAAAGACTGGCATTCCGTCAATATCAAAGTCGCCCTGTGTTACCCTGAAATCTACGAGATAGGTATGTCCAACTTGGCCATACCTATCCTTTACGACATCCTAAACAGAGAGCCAGACATTTTGGCAGAAAGAGTATTTGCCCCCTGGATAGATATGGAAAACATCATGCGCAGGGAAAAACTTCCTCTCTTCAGCCTGGAAACACGCCATCCTTTGAAAAACTTCGATATCGTCGGATTTTCCTTGGGATACGAACTTACTTATACCAACTGCCTGAACATGTTGAACTTAGCTCAAATCCCCCTGCTAGCCTCCCAGAGGACTGCTTCTTCTCCGCTGGTAATCGCCGGCGGCTGTTGCTCTTGCAACCCTGAGCCTATGGCAAATTTTATTGATCTCTTCGTAATCGGGGAAGGAGAAGAGGTAATTCTGGAATTGCTGGACGTATTCCGGCTGCACGGTGGCAACAAGACCTCTTTGTTGCGTCAAGCAGCTACCATAGACGGCATCTATGTTCCTTCCCTCTACCAGGTGAAATATTACGCTGACGGTACCCTGGAGGCTTTTCTTCCCCTAGTTCCCGAAGCCAAGCCCAAGATCAAGCGCAGACTGGTTAACAAGCTGCCTTCTCCAGTTGTCAAACCTGTGGTTCCCTACATAGAAACAGTACACGACCGCGGCGTTATAGAAATTCAGAGAGGCTGTAATCGTGGCTGCCGTTTCTGCCAGGCAAGCACACTGTACCGGCCTGAGAGAAAGCGTCCCCAAGAAGAGATCTTGGCGACTACAAATGCCCTTCTGAAAAACTGTGGCTACAGCGAATTGTCGCTGCTCTCTTTCAGCGTCCTGGATTACCCTGAAATCACATGCCTCGTTTCCAGCCTTATCCAGCAACATTACAGCAACAATCTTTCCTTTTCTCTCCCCAGCCTGCGCCTGGACATGGTCTCCCCGGAAATATCCAGTTTGCTATCTTCATCACAACACAAAATAACCTTAACTTTTGCCCCTGAGGCGGGTAACGAAAGGCTGCGTAAAGTCATCAACAAAAATCTTACCGATAAAGCCATCTTAGATGCCCTCTCCACTCTTGTAGGAAACGGATGGAAAAAGTTCAAGCTTTATTTTATGCTGGGGCTTCCTTCCGAAACCATGGAGGATATCCGAAGCATCGCCACGCTGACAGATGCCATACTCCACCTGCAGAAAAAACCACAGCTGCGTATAGGCACTTCCGTTCTAATACCCAAGCCTCACACTGCTTGCCAGTGGTTGGCACAAGAAACCGAGGAACTGCTGCTTCCCAAGCTCGACGTCTTAAAAGAATCATTGCGCACACAAAAGGTGAAGCTGTCCTGGCCCAACCTGGAGGCAAGCCGCATAGAAGCAGCCCTGTCCAGGGGAGACCGCCGCTTGGGCAAGGTTATCCACCAAGCATGGCAAGAAGGATGCAAGTTTGACGCATGGCGGGAACTCTTTTCTTTCCACAAATGGGAAGCTGCTTTTGCTCAGTGTGAGCTTGACATCTCCTTTTACGCCAACCGGGAACGAGGCCTGGATGAATTATTGCCCTGGGCGCATATTGACACAGGGGTAACTTCCTCTTTCCTGAAAGAGGAATACTTCAAGTTGCGACAGGGGAAAGAAACTCCTGCCTGTGACCAGGAGCACTGCAATGTCTGTGGATTACAGCGCTGGCAATCTACCTGCCGGGAAAAATTGGTGCGGGCAGAAAAGAACAAGGAAACCTCCCCGCCCCAAAATAGCTAATATTCTCTGGCCTTACAAATTCACTTCTATCGTTGCAGCCAATGGCGAACAGACTATAGCAGGCTTTCCCCCCCCTCCTGCCCCACTTCCTGTTCGGGCGCAGCAATGGAGACCACTCTATCTCCTTCGTCCATAGACATCACTCGCACTCCACTGCTATTCCTGCTCTGTTTCGCAATCTGCTCCAATCTAATACAATTAACTTTACCCTTACCCGAGAGTAACACCAGAGATCCAGCAGGCATCACCAACTTGAAGGAAATTAATCCGCCCGTTTTGTCATTAACTCGGTAAGCCCGCACCCCTTTGCCTCCCCGACGATGGAGAGGATAATTCTTTATGGGAGTAAGCTTGCCATACCCATTGTCTGTCACCAGCAAAGCATACGCTTCGTCAAAAACAACATCAACGCCAGCAACTTTATCTTCCCTACCTAAACGGATACCTCTCACTCCTCCACTAGTGCGGGAGGCGCTTCTCATGTCCTTTACCCCAAACCGGACAGCCTGTCCCGCCTGGCTTACCATTACCACCTCCTCTAAATCAGACACTATTCTGGAGACGACCAGCCTGTCCCCAGGTCTGAGGCCCATTGCCACAAGCCCGCTTCGCCGTATAGAAGCAAATTTGTCCAGAGGAGTCTTTTTCACTAGCCCTGCTTCCGTAGCCATCAACAAAAATCTGTCCGAAGAAATCTCCCGGACGGATACCAGCGCCGTTACCTGATCTTTCAGATCAACAGAAAGCAAATTGACCAGTGCGACACCTTTAGCTGTGCGAGATACTTCTTCCGGAACCTCATAACACTTCAGCGTATAAACCTTGCCTGAAGCAGTAAAGAAAAACAGGGAATCGTGCGTATCTGCCACAAGTACTTTCTGCAGCATATCCGCCTGCCTGGTTACCATGCCCATAACTCCCTTCCCTCCGCGATGCTGCAGCCGATAGGTGCTGATGGGAAGCCTCTTAATGAACCCTTGCTCAGTCAGGGTAACCACCACCGTCTGGTGGGGAACCAGATCTTCGCGGCAAAATTCCGTAGCCTCTTCTGCCAGAACGACAGTACGCCTGGGGTCGGCGTATTGACTCTTAAGGGCAAGCACGTCCTGCTTGGTCAAAAACAATATCTTTTGAGGATACGCCAGCAGATCCTCAAAATAGGAGATACTCTTCAACACTTCGGCGTATTCCTCCATGATCTTTTCTCTTTCCAGATGCGCCAATCGGCGCAGTTGCATATCCAGAATCGCCTGAGACTGAAGGTATGACAGCTCGAAAACCGCTATCAAATTGGCACGGGCGGTATCAACAGTCTCTGACTCACGAATCAATTTAATAATTCTGTCCATGTTATCCAGTGCAACCCGTAATCCCTCCAAAATGTGTGCTCTGTCCCGTGCCTTATTGAGATCGAACCGAGAACGACGGGTAATAATTTCACGGCGAAAATCAATGTAACAGCCCAGTGCTTCTCTGAGATTGATCAACTTGGGTTGTCCATCCACCAATGCCACCATGTTGATGTGGAAAGACGATTGCATTGAAGTGTACTTGAATAAATTGTTCAGTATATGCTGCGGCTGTGCCGCCTTCTTAAGTTCAATTACTACCCGCATGCCACGACGATCTGACTCGTCCCGCACCTCCAGGATCCCTTCTATTTTCCTGCTCCTAGCCAGTTCCGCTATTCTCTCCACCAGGGCAGCTTTGTTTACCTCGTAAGGAAGCTCGGTAATAACCAACTGTTGTTGCCTGTCTCCCTTCAGCGGAATTGTCTCCACCTTCGCCCGCACTACTACCTTGCCTTTTCCCGAAACATAAGCATTTTTAATTCCTTCGCGCCCCATAATAATGCCTGCTGTAGGAAAATCAGGCCCTTGAACAAACCTCATCAGCTCCTCCGTAGAAGCGTCAGGATTCTCTATCAAGCAAGCAATAGCATCACAAACTTCTCCCAGATTATGCGGCGGAATTGTAGTCGCCATGCCCACAGCTATACCTGAAGCACCATTAACCAATAAATTGGGTAATCTAGCGGGTAGCACGGCAGGCTCTTGCAAAGATTCATCAAAATTAGGCACGAAGTTGACTGTTTCCTTTTCTATGTCAACCAGCATCTCTTGTGCTACGGCCGCTAACCTGGCCTCTGTATAACGCATCGCCGCAGGAGGATCGTTATCCACGCTACCAAAATTACCCTGACCCTCGACAAGCGGATTCCTCAGGGAAAAAGGTTGCGCCATCCGTACCATGGCTTCATATACCGAACTATCTCCATGGGGATGGTATTTCCCCAGGACCTCTCCTACGATACGCGCGCTTTTCTTATACGGGCTGCGGCGTTGCAACCCCAGGTCATTCATGGCATACAGGATACGTCGCTGCACAGGCTTGAGCCCATCGCGCACGTCAGGCAACGCCCGGGAAACAATGACACTCATGGCATAATCAAGATAAGAGGTCTTCATTTCCTCCTCAATGTTTACGGGCAGCACTGCTCCAATCTCTTGTTTTTCTGGTTCTTTCATTCTTCCCCCTCTTCTGTTTTGTCAACGTCATCAATCACAAAAAAGCCTTCAGGCATCTTTTCTCTCTCTTCTTCCTTCAAATTATCTTCCTCTTCTCTGAAATATTCAGGGGTGAGAATCGTATCCCTGTCTGCTTCAGGAAAATGTTCCCTCCCTTTCTCCTCCCTCTGTATCACTGCGCCACGAGCAGGGAAAGAGAGCCGTCCCTTCTGCTCCGGCGAGCTAAACACTTCCCGGATAACCAATCTCACTTCTTGCTGTCGTATCCCCAGGACAACTGCGTCATACTTGTTCCCTCCCCTGATCAGGTTCATCAATCTCACCTCGTGCCCCTGTTCCACTTTCCCCAGATACTTCCCCCGTCCATCCATG